>JBGVAQ010000526.1:0-4241 GCA_045224775.1 Acutalibacteraceae bacterium
GCACGTCTGATTATTATTGAGCGGTTTTTGGTGTCATAAGTCATAACACGGTCTAAAAAATGCCAGTAGCTGTTTTTGATAGCGGAGGAAAGACGTGAGAACGTGCTGTTGAAAGTCATTCCGATACGGAAGGCGAGCTTTGAATATTTCATTGTAAGATATATCGTGTCAATAGCTTTTCCGCTGCTGACCGGTACAAAAAACCGGAATGAAAATCTTTTAAGCAGGGGGACATCAAAGAATTTTTTGAGTGTATATATCTCTGATTGTATGACCTCTTGTTTTTCACCGTTTATATTCACGAATATTTTGAACTCGCTGCTTTCAAGATATGAGCAGCCGTAAAGAACAGCGTCTATATAAAGACCTTCATTATCGAAATTTATTGCAGATATATCAGCGAAAATATCCTTTGATGTTCCGACAATGGCTTGTCCTACATGGGCAGCAAAATCCGCACTCAGAGCAGTGACAACAGGTCTGCCGTAGTCGTTGAGATATACCTTTTCTGTTTTTTCTTTTGGTACTGCAATATCAACATCCGGTTTAAGGGTATCATCGGCATATTTTATTCTCAGGAATCTGAATGACGCTTCTTCATCAAGACTGCATCTTCTGCATATATTTTTGTTGAGTATTATGCAGTCATCAATGAGCTGTAATGCAGTATGAACCTTTTCAAAATAGTCATCTATAAAGTTTCCTATTATAACATGCTTGTATTTTTCATCGGCATTAAGAGAGAATGCGGTTTCGATGAGGTAAAGCATTATATATTGTACGAATACCGAATCACTGTGTTTTTTAAGTACAGGTATGATAAAATCGGTTACAGTCTGTGAGTAAAAAGCTCTCAGATACTGAGGGGCATATCTGAACGGTTCAAACTCGGATGGCGAATATGATGTATATGAGCATTGATCAAAGAAAACATATGAACCTGATGCAAGCATTATATCTATAATGAATTCAATATTACTGTAGAATTTTGTATCCGGATCAAAGCTGAGAGGAGCGGTAAGCGCCTTGCTGAAGAAGCAGCAGCCTATCATTAATATGAATTTGTCGGGTGTTTCGTTTATATCAATTATACCGTTTGAAACGTAAGGAGCATATTTTACAGGATTATCGCCTGACAAAGACACCATAGGATCAATACAGAGTATAGGGATATTACTGCCGTCGAGCATTTTGAAAACCTTGTTAAAGGTTTTCTTTGAATATTCGCCGTAGTTATCTGTATAGACGATATATTTTCCTGTGCAAAGGGGTTTGGCATCGTTGTAGCATTCGCTGTCATTTTTCTGATATGCGTCAACGAAGTATATATTGTCCGGATATTTCCGGCTGTATTTGGTACAGATCTCAAGACTCAGCGTACTGCATATAGAATCTATAAGAATGAGCTGGGTATTTTCAAGGAAAAATGCTTCATCGGCAATAACAGATGCTATTGTATTTTCGAGATGTGAGTCACTTCTTATTATAAGATTGACACTGAAGAAAAATTTTTTAGGCATAGTACTTCACCGGATATAGTTTCAAAATTTAAAATTCAAGCTTATTTATCAATGATAATTATATTACAAGCCGTGAAAAAAGTCAATCAGTAAGAAAAAAGCCTGACATGGCAACAGGCTGATATATATATAAGGTTGGACAAAATGATCATAGTTTTTCTCAATTCCTGTAAAAAAACATATTCTTCGACAAAAAATGCGATAAGTCAGAAAAGCGGTTGACTTTAGCGTAAAAAAGTTTTATAATCTTTTACAACGAACAGCAAGGGCGCTGTAGGTTGTATTATGACCTATAGTGCCCTTTTCGCTTTTTTTACAAATTAATGAATGGGGAGTTTTATTTATGGCAAATGTACCTGAGATATTCGGAAGTCTTGTATTCAATGATGCTGCTATGAAGGAGCGTCTGCCGAAAGGCACCTATAAGGAGCTTAAAAAGACTATTGAAGAAGGTAAGCCGCTTGATATAACCATAGCGAATGTTGTTGCACATTCTATGAAAGAATGGGCGCTTGAAAAGGGAGCTACACACTACACACACTGGTTTCAGCCGATGACAGGCATAACAGCCGAGAAGCACGACAGCTTTATATCACCGACCGCAGGCGGCGGTGTTATCATGGAATTTTCAGGCAAGGAGCTTATAAAGGGCGAGCCTGATGCATCAAGCTTTCCGTCAGGCGGAATACGTGCAACATTTGAAGCACGAGGCTATACTGCATGGGATCCTACTTCATATGCATTCATAAAGGACGGTTCACTCTGCATACCGACAGCATTCTGTTCATATACAGGTGAGATACTTGATAAGAAAACCCCCCTTCTTCGTTCAATGGAGGTAATAAATAAACACGCCTTGAGAATACTCAAGGTATTCGGTGATACATCTGTAAATAGGGTAGAAACAACTGTAGGACCTGAGCAGGAATATTTCCTTGTTGATAAAGAAATGTATAAGAAACGCAAGGATCTTATATATTGCGGCAGGACACTTTTCGGAGCAAGACCTCCTAAGGGACAGGAACTTGATGACCATTATTTCGGTACTATAAAGCCGAGAGTATCCGCATATATGAAAGAGCTTGACGAAGCACTCTGGAAGTACGGCATATATGCAAAGACAAAGCATAACGAAGTTGCACCGGCTCAGCATGAGCTTGCACCGATATTTGATTCATCAAATATTGCAACCGACCACAACCAGCTTACAATGGCAACAATGAAATCAATAGCTGATAAGCACGGTCTTGTATGCCTTCTCCATGAAAAGCCGTTTGCAGGCGTCAACGGTTCAGGTAAGCACAACAACTGGTCGATGTCCACCAATACAGGTAAGAACCTTCTTGATCCGTCAAAAAATCCGAGAGAGAACATAAGGTTCCTTGTATTCCTTGCAGCAGTGATAAAGGCTGTTGACGAGCATCAGGATCTTTTAAGACTTTCCGTTGCAAGCGCAGGAAACGATCACAGACTCGGCGCTAACGAAGCACCTCCGGCTATCATCTCAATGTATCTTGGAGATGATCTCACAGATGTACTCAACTCTATCATGGAGGATAAAGAGTACGAGAAGAAGGATGCGCCTATCATGCAGACAAACGCAGACGTACTTCCGAACTTTGTAAAGGACACATCTGACCGTAACCGTACATCACCGTTTGCATTCACAGGAAACAAGTTTGAATTCAGAATGGTAGGTTCTTCCGAAAATATTGCTTGTACAAATACTATAATAAACACTATCGTTGCAGACGTACTCAGCGACTTTGCAGACGAGCTTGAAAAGGCAGAGGATGTAAAGACAGCAGCAGAAGCACTTGTAAAGAAAACACTTCTTGAACATAAGAGAATAATCTTCAACGGCGATAACTATTCTGATGAATGGGTAGCAGAGGCAGAGAGAAGAGGACTTCTTAATCTCCGTTCACTTCCGGAGGTAATGCCGATGTATATTTCCGAGAAGAACATAAAGCTTTTCGGAAAGCATGGTATTTATACAGAGAAAGAACTTCATTCAAGAACAGAGATACTTCTTGAGAACTATTCAAAGATAATAAATATCGAGGCCCTTACAGCACTTGACATGGCAAAGAAGGACATAGTTCCTGCTGTTGCCGCATATATAAGAGAGCTTGCCGAAACTGCAAATCTCATCAAGTCTGTAGATCCGGAAATAATAACGAATAATGAAGTTGAGCTTATGAGAAAGCTTTCAAATCTGCTTTCATGCTTCCTCAAGAGAATAGATGCGCTTGATAAGGCAGTTGTAGGAGCAAAGGAGATAGAGGGCGTTACCGAGAATGCAATGTATTATAAAGACAGGGTACTTTCCGCAATGCAGGAACTGAGAGTTGTTGCCGATGAAATGGAATCAAATATGTCAGCAAAGCTCTGGCCATATCCGTCATACGGAACACTTCTTTTCAGTGTCTGATATCACCTAAAACAAAACATACATGGCATACTTCATTGATGAGGCAGCCATGTATGTTTTTTTAGATAAACATTGACCGTAAACATACAAAATGATATAATAAATACAAAAATCCGACAAGAAGGGGTACATATGAAAACATACGATAATGTTCAGATAAAATATTTCAGCGGATATATCCGTAACTGGAAAAGCCTTTGCAATGAGCTTGATATTCCGCTGACACTCAGCCGCAAAGACAGAGAAGAGGCTATACTGAAAGCAGCCTATTCTGAATGGCAGCTTGA
>JBGVAQ010000527.1:0-3036 GCA_045224775.1 Acutalibacteraceae bacterium
TAAAGCCGTTCATTGAGAACTCACCTTTGATATGATATCCCGGACCGCCCATTCCTGTTCCATCGGGACATCCGCCCTGAAGCATGAAGTTATATATAACTCTGTGGAATGTAAGTCCGTTGTAATAGCCTGACTTTATAAGGCTTATAAAATTATTTACGGTATTCGGTGCTATATCCGGATAAAGCTCCGCCTTTATTACCTTACCGCTTTTCATTGTGATAGTTACTACAGGATTCTTTGACATGATAATCTTTCCTCTCATATTTTGATATATATATATTACAATAAAAGTCAGAAATAATCAAGTACTTACTTCGGAACAGAAAAAAGTCTTGTTGACGGCGGATAAAACGTCAGTCCGAAAAACAAAAGTGAAACTGATATTATTATTACAACTGCAGCAAAACTACGTTTTGAAAATGCGTCACGCTCTTTTACTGTCCTGTCAAGGCTTACTGCAAATGATATGATTACCGAAATTATAAAAAGCAGTATGTCAATAAACACAAAACTCCTTCCTGTCAGTGACGTGTAGAGAAAAAACATCAGTGGTATAAATATCATTCCGCATATAACACCGAAAACTCTCGAAAACAAAAAGCCTTTTATCTTTCTTCCGTAAATGAAATACTCTGTCAGTGTATAAATGATATACGGAAAATACAGCAGTTTTAAATGCTCCCATACACTTTCATTCACAGGTGTAAGCATACCTGCAATTATATTCTTTCCTGTAAGCTGATAAACATAGTGACAAACTGTACCTGCAATACACACTATGAAAAATCCTGCTATACTCCCCCAGAACGCCTTATCCTTATGCACAAGAACACCGCCTTTATCGACTTTCTTATGCATTATATGTATTTTGTCAGGGATATAATACAAAATAATATCCGGACCGAAGTTTGTCACGGTCCGGATAAAATTATGAATTATGCATTATGCATTATGAATTGTTTACGCATTTTCTATTGTATAGCCAAATCTTGATTTAACGACCTTGCCCTGACTGTCAGTAAGCTTGACGCTTATATCATATGTTCCTGCCTTTGTCATGGGAAGTTCTACAGAATCATCTGTTATATTAGTTTTAAGAGTTGTCCAGCTTGATGCGCTTGAAAGCTTATAGTAAACAGAATAATTATAAGGTGCGACACCGCCTTTTGCAGAAAGATTTACAACAGCCTTTGTACCTGACGTTACAGAATCAGCTGAAAGAGATGATGTATTTTCAAGTTCTTCCGGCTGCTGAACGGTATAGTCAAACCTCTGCTTTACATACTTTCCTGCTGCGTCTGTTACCTTTACGCTTATATCATAGTCCCCTGCTGCCTTTATCGCTTCAAGGCTTACGCTTGCATTCTCACTGTCAGCCTGTAATGTTTTCCAGCTTGTTGCAGACTTTTTCTTATAATATACGGAATACTTATAAGGCCCTGTACCGCCTCTGCCTGATGCATTGACAATAGCATAATTTCCTAATTCAACGCTTTCAGAAGATATTGTCGAGCGGTTCTGCAATTCATTATGAACATTGACAGTAAAGGTCTTATAGGTCTTATGTCCCTTGCTGTCCTTTACATAAACACGGACATAGTGCTTGCCTGTTTCTTCAAACTTTATGCTTATAGCAGAATCTGAGCTGTAATCGCTGACATTCTTATATGACGACTCGCCGTCCTTCTTTACATATACCGCATACTGATAATTGCCAATTCCGCCCTCTGCACTGCAGTTTATTTTGAGAGCATCTTCAATATGAACCTTTGTTGAATCAACAGTGGAAGTATTTTTAACAGGCGGATTTACAAGAAGAAGCAGATCTCTGCTGTCTGCATAAGTGTTATTGCTGTCTCGTGTATATATTCTGAAAGTATACCAACCCGTAACATCCGGAGTAAATGTATACTTATCAGATACATCATAATTCCTGAGCATTACATATTCATCTGAACCCGGAGCTTTGCAATATATTTCATAAGCATATGCATTGCTGCCGCCGTATGCTTTGAGATCTATTTTTGCAGTTTCACCTATAACTATCTGATCATCGGAAAGTCTTGATGCATTGCAGATATTTGTACTGCTTGCGATACGGTGATAAGACAGCCATGTTTTTTCAAACGTTGTATCATCATTGACAACAACAAGGTTAAAGAATGAGCTTTGGCTTGCAAAATAGATACTGTGCGGATTTTCGCCTGTGAAAATCGTAATATGTTCACCCGATGCCCTGAAGTTGCTGCCGCTGCCGTTGAGCTGTGAGAAATTACCGCCTATTACAAGAATACCGTCTGTAATATGGTTATTGTTTATGCCGTCGCCCCAATAGCTTTTTGTATAGAAATTGCCATCGACCGAGAAATAATCATTCCTGTCATCCATTCTAAGATAGCCGTAGCAGGAACCATATACGGTATTTCCATTATCATCGGTACCTACAGACTGTAATCTGTAATTGCCGCCGACTTTTACAGCACCGTTGTTAATATCGAGCCAGCCACTCTGCTGTGTATAGTTCTTTACAACATTAAGTGTACCGCCGTTTACATTGATGTTTCCGAACTGGTCAAGATTTGTTCTTACCTTGAAAGTCTTTCCGTTGACATCAAGTGTGCCGTACTGGTTAAAGCTGTAGACAGTTGTATTATTGCCTATTTTATTTATCCTTGCAGCCTTTATGTCTATATAGGTATTCTTTGTGGATTGCAGGATATTGAAACCGGAATTTTCCGGTGAATCAAATCTTACTGTCTGTTTGCTTGTTCCGGAGAATATTACCTTATGATTTTCCTGAGCATTAAAGTTGCTGCCGCTGCCGTTATACTGGTAGAAGCTGCCTTTAAGCTCAAGTGTACCGTTGACAAGATGATTGTTATTTATACCATCTCCCCAGTAGCTTTGTACGAACATAGTACGTTTTACAAGGAAATAGTCCTTAGGATCATTCATTCTTATATATCCGTATGTTGAACTATATACTGTCTTGCCGTTTTCGTCCTTGCCTACCATTTGTAGCCTGTAATTCTT
>JBGVAQ010000528.1:0-6690 GCA_045224775.1 Acutalibacteraceae bacterium
ACAGAGCATGTGATGATGCTATGATGCTTGCGAAAATATTTCAGGTAATGCTTAATAAGCTGAAAGACGAGTACAAGATAAAAGATACTTCGGGAATATCGGATATACTTCCGAAACCGAGTATAAAATCATATAAGTATTATCATCAGATAATACTTGCAAAAAATCAGCTGGGACTGAAAAATCTTTATAAGCTGATATCAAAATCACATATAGATTATTTCTATAAAAAACCGCTTTTGCCGAGGTCGGAACTTGTAAAGCTCCGCAACGGTCTTATAATAGGCAGTGCATGCGAAGCAGGCGAGCTTTATAAGGCCATACTTGACGGCAAGGAACGTGACGAGCTGAAAAAGATAGCCTCATTCTATGACTATCTTGAAATACAGCCAACAGGCAATAATATGCACCTCATAAGAGATGGTATAGTCAGGAATGAGGAACAGCTCAAAGAAAACAACAGGCTCATAGTCGGACTTGGCGATGAACTGGGAATACCTGTTGTCGCAACGTGTGATGTTCATTTTATGGATCCTCACCAGAGCGAATACAGAAAAATTCTTCTCACCGCTCAGGGCTATCCCGATGCAGACGAACAGCCGCCGCTTTATTTCCGCACAACAGCGGAGATGTTAAAGGAATTTGAATATCTCGGCAAGGAAAAGGCTTATGAGGTAGTCGTTGAAAACACGAATTATATTGCCGATATGATAGAGGATCTCCGTGCAGTACCTAAAGGCAACTTTCCGCCGTTTATCCCCGGTGCTGAGGAACAGCTTACAAGTATAACATGGGAGAGAGCAAAAAATACATACGGTGATCCGCTTCCCGAAATTGTACGGGCAAGAATAGACAAAGAACTTAACTCTATCATAAAGAATGGTTTCTCCGTTTTGTACATGACTGCTCAGAAGCTTGTTGCAAACTCAAATGAACACGGCTATCTTGTAGGTTCGAGAGGTTCTGTCGGTTCATCATTTGTTGCAACAATGTCGGGTATATCAGAGGTTAATCCGCTTTGTCCGCATTATGTATGCCCGAACTGCTGTAATTCTGAATTTTTTGATGACGGAAGCTATGGTTCAGGTTTCGACCTTCCCGAAAAGAAGTGTCCGAACTGCGGCACGGAATATCTTCGTGACGGTCATGATATACCGTTTGAAACCTTCCTTGGATTCAAGGGAGATAAAACACCTGATATCGACCTTAACTTTGCGGGAGAATTTCAGACGCTTTCCCATAGATATACAGAACAGCTTTTCGGAAAGGAAAATGTATTCAAGGCTGGAACAATAGCTACAGTCGCAGAAAAAACGGCAATAGGCTATGTCAGGAAATATGCGGAAGTGAGAGGAATATCCGTGAACAAAGCCGAGGAGCTTCGTCTTGCGGCAGGCTGTACAGGTGTAAGACGTACAACAGGTCAGCACCCTGCCGGAATGGTAGTTGTTCCGAGAATGAACGATATATACGAGTTCTGTCCTATACAGCGTCCGGCAAACGATCAGAAAACGGATATAATTACAACTCATTTCGACTTCCATTCTATACATGATACTGTATGCAAGCTTGATGAGCTTGGACACGATGTTCCGACAATATATCACTATCTTGAAGAATATACAGGAATAAGTGTTATGAGTGTTTCGATGAGTGATCCGGATGTAATGTCGCTGTTCACATCCACAAAAGCACTCGGAGTTGAGCCGGAGGACATAGATTCCGAAACGGGAACATTCTCACTCCCCGAAGTCGGTACAGCCTTTGTCCGTCACATGCTTATTGATACACAGCCGAAAACTTTCTCCGATCTTTTGCAGGTATCAGGACTTTCACACGGTACGGATGTATGGATAGGAAATGCGGCTGACCTTATCGAAAAGAAGATATGTACTATATCCGAGGTTATCGGAACACGTGATAATATAATGGTGTATCTTATGCATAAAGGTCTTGAACCGGATATGGCATTCAAGATAATGGAGATAGTAAGAAAGGGCAACGCTACAAAACTTCTTACGGAAGAACATATAAAAGCCATGAAAGAGCATGATGTTCCCGAATGGTATATAGATTCATGTATGAAGATAAAGTATATGTTCCCGAAAGCACATGCGGCTGCATATATGATAGCTACATTAAGGCTCGGCTGGTACAAGGTGCATAAGCCGCTTGAATACTATGCGGCATATTTCACTGTAAGAAATGATGATTTTGACGGCGCACTTGTCTGTAAGGGCAGAACAGCCGTTAAAAACAGAATGCAGGATATAAGTACAAAGATACAGAAAAAAGAAGCATCGGCAAAGGAAGAATCGACCTATGCGACATTACAGATAATAAATGAAATGCTTGCAAGGGGAATAGAAGTTCTGCCGATAGATATCTATAAATCGGATTCAAGAAGATTTCTTGTTGAAAACGGAAAAATAAGGCTGCCGTTTTTGGCATTGTCGGGTGTAGGCGAAGCAGCAGCTGCGGGACTTGCAGAAGCAAGAAAAGACGGTGAGTTTACATCTGTTGAAGATTTCCAGCAAAGAGCAAAGGTATCAAGTGCGGTAATAACACTTTTGAGGGATATAGGAGCTTTCGGAGATCTTCCTGAAACGAGCCAGCTTATGTTTATGTAAAAATATAAAAAATAAGGCGGAAGTACTGTTTTTCTGTTTCCGCTTCGCTGTTTTTTGTAAACCATCAGTTTTTATAGGCTCCCTCAGTCAACTCCGTTGACGGCTCCCTCACGGAGGGAGCCTTTTTATATGCTTGATTAAAGGTGAAATGTATGATATAATATATATTGATGTAGTGCATGTAACGGACTTCCGCAGCAGGCACGATGAAGTCCGTTCAGACAGCTTTTATACAGGAATTATTGCCGGCTTGCTGCATTGTTCCTGAAGATTGGAGTAGATAAATGGATAATGAAAATATAGAAAATGCAGAAAAGGAAGAAATACTTACAATACCTGTACTTCCGCTCAGAGGTCTTGTTATATTCCCGGGTTCTATATTGCATTTTGATGTTGCAAGAAAAAAATCCGTTGCAGCTATAGAAGCAGCTATGGAAAACTATAACCAGAATATTTTTATCACAACACAGACTGATTCATCCGAAACGGATGTAAATTCAGGACATTTTTATAAAACAGGTGTTCTTGCTAAGGTTCTCCAGACAGCAAAAATATCCGATAATGTCATACGTGTTGTTATAAGAGGTATGCACAGGGAACAGGCTGAAAGCTTTACAGACGGCAATTTGTATATAACGGCTAAAGCAAAGACATTCAGAACAATACCTGCCGAAAAAAATGCCGAAACTGATGCAAGGATAAATGTCCTTAAAGAAATGTTCGGGGAAATGGCAATAGCAAATTCCCATATTCCGCAGGATATATACCTTACTGTATATGAGATGAACGAACCCGGCAGACTTGCCGATTATATTGCAGATAATATCATAAGGGATTACCATAAAAAACAGATGATACTTGAAGCTGCCGATGAGAGTGAACGTCTTGAAATGGTAATAAAGATGCTCAGCTATGAGAGCGAAATACTTATGCTTGAGGAAAAGATATCCGAAAAAACAAAGCTCGGTATGGATGAGAACCAGAGGGAATATTATCTCAGAGAACGTATCAAGGCTATCAAAGAGGAGCTTGGCGACAGTGAAGATACCGAAGCTGAAAGCTTTGATTACAGGAACAAGATATCAAAGCTCAGAACTACCGATGAAAACAAGGAGAAGCTTATAAAGGAAGTCCAGAAGCTTGAAAAAATGATGTCAGGTTCGGCAGAAGCCAATGTAGTAAGAAATTATCTTGATACATGCATCGAACTTCCGTGGAGAATATATACAAAGGATAAGACGGATATCAAAAAAATAGCAGTCCACCTTGATAAGAACCACTATGGTCTGAAAAAGGTCAAGGAAAATGTTATTGAAGCACTTGCCGTAAGAAAGTTAAATCCTGATATAAACGGACAGATAATCTGTCTTGCGGGCCCTCCGGGAGTAGGTAAAACATCTATAGCAAGGTCTATTGCCGAAGCAACAGGCAAAAAATATCAGAGAATAGCACTCGGCGGCATACATGATGAAGCCGAAATAAGAGGTCACAGAAGAACATATATCGGCGCAATGATGGGCAGGATAATGAATGCTGTGAAGCTTGCAGGCTCGGCAAATCCGCTGATACTTCTTGACGAGGTTGACAAGCTCGGAAACGATTTTCACGGTGATCCGACTTCTGCGTTGCTTGAAGTTCTTGACGGTGAGCAGAATTCCACATTCTATGACCATTATATTGATCTTCCGTTTGATCTAAGCAAGGTAATGTTCATAACTACCGCAAACGACCACACGGCTATACCTGCACCGCTGCTTGACAGAATGGATATAATACATCTTGACAGCTATACAAGAGAGGAAAAATTCCGTATTGCAAAGCTGCACCTTATTTCAAAGCAGCTCAAAAGACATGGTCTTACAGGCAGACAGGTCAAAATATCCGATGAAGTCATCTATGATATAATAGACAGCTATACCCGTGAGTCGGGAGTTCGTTCCCTTGAAAGAGCTATTTCAAGAGTACTCAATAAAATAGCCGTAAAGATAGTTTCGGGTGATGTAAAGTCAGTAAAGGTAACTATGGAAAACATAGAGGAGTTTTTAGGTTCACGCAAATATAAGCAGGACGATATGAATAAAAATGATGAAGTCGGTCTTGCAACAGGTCTTGCATGGACATCTGTAGGCGGTGAAACATTACCCGTTGAAGTAGCAGTAATGACAGGCAGCGGAAAGATAAAGCTGACAGGCTCGCTCGGCGATGTTATGAAGGAGTCTGCACAGGCAGCATTTACATGTGTCAGGACTATGGCTGACAAGCTTAATATTGATCCCGAATTTTACAAAAACAAGGATATACATATACATGTACCCGAAGGCGCAGTTCCTAAGGACGGACCTTCGGCAGGCATAACTATGGCAACGGCAATAACATCGGCACTTACAGGAATACCTGTAAAGCGTGATGTTGCAATGACGGGAGAGATAACCATAAGAGGCAGAGTTCTTCCGATAGGAGGACTCAAGGAAAAGACAATGGCAGCGTACAGACTGGGAATAAAGACAATAATCATTCCTGAGGATAATAAGTCTGACCTTGACGAAGTAGATGATGTTGTAAAGAGCGGAGTAAGCTTTGTTTTTGCAAATAATATCAACACCGTACTTGATAATGCATTGTCACATAATTAAGGTTATGATTATTGAATGAAACAGCGGAGGACAGAAATGAATTTTAATACAGCTGAGTTCAAAGCATCATACGGAAGATCTGACCAGATACCGCCGTCAGATATACCTGAAATAGTATTTTCGGGTAAATCCAATGTAGGAAAGTCTTCACTTATAAATAAAATTCTGAACCGTAAGTCGATAGCAAAGGTAAGCTCAAAGCCGGGAAAGACAGCAACGATAAATTTTTTTGATCTCAAAGAGGCATATTTTGCCGATCTTCCCGGATACGGCTATGCAAAGGTATCACAGTCGGAAAAACAAAGATGGGCAGAGCTTGTCGAGGGTTATTTTTCGCAGCAGAGAAACATTCCGCTTATCATACAGATATGTGATATGCGTCATCCGCCTACGGCAGATGATATGACAATGATAGATTTTCTTTGCAGCAGCGGTTATAACTTTATAATCGCACTTACAAAGATGGATAAGCTTAAAAAAACTCAGCAGCAGAAATGTCTTGATGAGATAAAGGAAAAGCTGAGCGATTATCCCGATATACGTTTTTTCCCGTGTTCATCCGAAAACGGTGAAGGTATCGAGGAGATAAGAGATATCATAAGAGCGGTTGTTGAAAGTGAATAATTGATAATAAAAGTCCCGAAAGCGTATGGTCAGCTTTCGGGATCTTTTTTTACCTGAATTTTTGAGTTGAGCAGTCCGGATTGCCTGAGAGAGAAAAATTCTTTTGTTTCGCTGTTGCGTCTGACGTCAGACTTGTGAGTTTCAAGTAGTTGAGTGAGTGCATAAAGGTCTATCCATATTTCATTGTCGCATTCTTTCTGACTTTCATCAAATATAAGCTCAATGCCGAAATGCAGATGCGGTGTTTCAATGTTGTTTACGTTTTCTTTCGTGCTGTAACCCGTTCTGCCTGCATATCCGATAACATCTCCGGCATGTACCTCGCAGCCCTCTTTTATGTCACAGTGGTACGGTCTGTTCTGGCGCAGATGTGCGTAATAGTAATAACGTTTTTTGTCGTGGCTTCTTATGCCGATACGCCAGCCGCCGTATTGGTTCCAGCCGACAGCCTCGACTGTTCCGTCCTCAACAGCGATTATCGGTGTCCCGACAGCGCACATCATATCATGTCCTAAATGTTCACGGGTATATCCGTATGTGCGTACTGCGCCGAAATCATCAAAATGCGAGAATGCAAAGCCCTTTGCTATTGGTGAATACGCTTTCAGACCGTATTTTGTTGTTTTTACAGGTTCGGAGTTTTCATTACAGGAGTATTCCTCATATTCTCCCACAAGACCGTCAAGTACTGCGCTATATACCTGTTTGTAATAGCCGAAATACTTCATGTCTTTTGTAAGTGTATTTATATCTTTGCCGTCTTTAAGCTGTCCTATGATATTATCCATATCTGAATCACGGTA
>JBGVAQ010000529.1:0-4366 GCA_045224775.1 Acutalibacteraceae bacterium
TGTCAGTCCTAATGGCTTCATGGCTTCAGTCATCATCTGTCGATGACCAAAGGAGATATATACATGGTTCTTATCGTCCTTTACCTCCGATACAGGATATAAGGTGGTGATGGGACGGCTTTGAACAATATAAAACTTATTTTCGTAAAGGCACCATTCGATATCCTGTGGATTCCCGAAATAGGACTCAATGGTTCTTCCCATGCGCTCCAGCTGTAAAATCTGTTCGTCTGTCAGGGTCTGCATATTCTGGTGTTCAGTCTCAATCTCTCTTTCTTCCGTACCGCCCTCTTCTATGGCGTAGATAGCAAGTTTCTTGGTAGAAACCTTTTTATCGACGATTCTGCCTTCTCTTACTTTATAGATATCTGCATTGACCAAGCCGGAGACCAGCGCCTCACCAAGCCCTAAACTGGCATCTATTGATGACACCCTCCGGTTGGAGGTGACGGGATCTGCTGTGAACATAATCCCTGATGCCTGGGGGAATACCATCCGCTGAACAATGACAGATAAATAGACCTTACTGTGACCGAAGTTATTGCGGATGCGATAGGTAACTGCACGATCGGTAAACAGTGATGCCCAGCACATACTGATATGCTTAAGAATCGAATCTTTTCCTTTGATATTCAAATAAGTATCCTGCTGCCCTGCAAAGGAGGCCGTAGGAAGATCCTCCGCTGTGGCACTGGAACGCACGGCATAAGCATTGTTCTCACCATACCTTGCGAGATAATGAAGGACTTCTTCCTCAATGTCCTTTGAAATAATGATTCCTTCAATAACCCTGCGAATCATTCCGCTGATTTCACTGATTTTCTGTCTGTCTTCTGCCTTTAGCAGGGACAATTGCTCCAACAATGAGTCTAATTCCGGTGTTTCGTTGATTATTTTTTTGTATGCTTCGGTCGTAATGCAAAAGCCCTCCGGTACTCGTATTCCCTCAATTCTGGATAATTCTCCAAGGTTGGCGCCTTTACCCCCAACTGCCATGAGCTTATGTCTATCGATCTCCTGAAAACTAAGCACATATGAATTCATAAAACTTTCCCTCCTTCATTTTTAATGATCACTTATAAAAGTTTCTTCTAAAAAGTTTCAGGCATTCTTCAAACACCTTATATAATTCATCAAGATCACTTTCTCCCACACCTGCCATTTTGCTCATATATCCCTCGGAAATCCAGTCAATCATGTTCATAACAAGGTTTGGATCAACATCATCTTTGAATTTTGAAAAATCTGCACCATCAAAAGCCATTTTCTTTCCGATGGTTCTGCCGTCACCTTTGCTAAAAATAGTTTTTAGTTCTTCCTTAACTTCATCATCATTTTCAAAATAGGCACTCTGAATAAACGAAGAGACATAAGGATGTTTTTTCATCAAATTCATTTTAAGCTTAGATGTATATGCAATCCGATCAAATAAGTCTGTAATACTCTCATCAAATTTCTCTACAACCTCGGTACTAATACTGCCCACACACATATTAACCAAGTATACGTATAGCTCTTTCTTTGTGCCAAAATAATGAAATACCATTGCTTTGGAAATACCTGCACTACTGGCTATATCACTAATAGATGTTTTCTTATATCCATGCACTGCAAAGTTTTTTAATGCGGCATCAATAATTATATTTTGTTTTTCTACAGGTAAATTCAAAAATTTTTCCATATCATTGCCTCCTCATCAAAACTATATAAACCAATTCGGTTTATACCATAATAACACAATAAACCGAATCGGTCAAGATTTTTTATTGCCTATCCCAAGTTAAACCTTATGAAGTTGCAAACCTAATTTTTTGTCTACAAGTCTGCAACTATCATCGCTCTTCGCAGTTATATATGTGATTAACGAATTCTGATCCACTAAATCTTCCTGCACATATCTGTTTGAGTTTCAAGCACATTGCATATCTTCAGAAACAGAGAAAATAGGGTAAGGCTGTCTCCACTTTTAATCTTGCGGATATGCACTTGCTTTTACTCCAAATAGTTCGAATAATCGCCCAGAGGTTAAGTCATTGTTCTTTCGTAGTTGACTGACCGTTAAAACATAAAAAAATATACTGTATTCTTTTTCTGTAATAAGCCTTTCTTAGAGTGGGAAGTTCTGGTGGGTCCACAGTGAACCGCACCTGGGTTCAGCAAAAAGACAATTCTTCCCCTTGGCGGAAAATCCGACTTTTCCCTTTGCTGCAGCCTGTTATTTTCTTAAAATAAGCCTGTTGCTGGTATTACTCCCATTCTCCCGATAGCGAGGTTCTTTTTCAATAAGCCCCACCTTGACCAGATCATGCAGTGCACGCTTGACAGTGCTGCGTGAGAGCTGCAAATCAGCGGCTATGGTTTTTACAGCAGGCCAGCAGTCCGCACTTTTTCCGGCACGGTCACACAGATATATATAAACAGTCCTCGCCCGGTGGGGAAGCTCATCGGGCGAGGCAGTGTAGATATGGTTGAAGTAACTCATGGATATCCCTCCCTTTAGGTTTTGAGTACAGTGCGTCGGCGCACAGCATTTTCAGTGGATTCTGCTACCGGGGTATGAAGGGTTCCTGTCCCGGCTGTCGACTCTAAAATCTCTCCGGTATCTTCATCCACCATGATGCATGCCATGTGCTTGCGGACGATGTTTTCTTCCAGTGTGTTCTTATCGGCATAGACCACTTTCCGGTGTGCTTTTTCCTCCACTGTATAAGGCTCTCCAAAACGAATGCCCCAATCAAGGAACAGCCTCAGCTTTGTCCTCATAGGATGGGTGCCAGTTTTCATAACGACAAAGCTGCCTTTGGGAATAGACTTCAATTCATCCGGCGTCATGAGGGTGCGCTCCATCATCTGCAGGGATTGGCTGGGATCGTTTTTCCCCCGGCTTACGCTGCCGCTCATGACGGTGCGGCTACCCAGCGCCTTACTCAGCACCTCTGCGGTCTGACTGTTTGGAGCGAAGCCGCCGAAGATGGTGTCCTGGCAGTTGTCTACGATGATCTCTGAACCCTCTTTACCATAGTTTTTTTCGAGCTGACCGAAGGACTGTATGATGGGCACCATGGAAAGCCGGCGTGAACGTGATGCACTGAAAATTAATTCAAGCGATTCAATAGCCGGAAGCGTTCCCAGCTCATCGCAGTAAAACATCACACGGTTTTTTAGCTTGCCGCCGTTTTCATCGGCCACCGCAAGGATTTCACGGTAAAGCTGCTGGATCATAAGGGATACCATAAAATACTTAGTTAGATCTTCTTCGGGAAGCACAATGAACAGTGCGGATTTTTCATTACAGAACTTTTCCGCATCAATAGCTGTTTCAAAGCAGAGTATCTGTTCCATCTCGGAGTCAAGGAAGGCATTTAAACGGGATAGTACGGTGGAGAGCACCGATGCCATGGCCTGCTCTGCGGAATTGAGGGCAGCTCCCGCAAACCAGCGGGCCTTGTGGTCGGATGGCAGTTTATCCATCAGGAGCTGGAATTGGCTTTTTCCTTTTACTTTGCTGGGTGATAATAAATCCTGTACCAGTTTGAACACACTGATGATATGACGGCAGTCCACCTTTTTCCCATCCACCTCAGTGGGGGGCAGATATTCGGCAATCAGCAGAATCACCGAGGACAGGAGTCCTTCGGCGGCATCATAGAAAAACTGATTTTGTCCATAATTCTCACCGCTGGCATTGATGATGGTTTTGGAGATAATCTTTACGTACTTTTCCGCTTTTGCCTTTGATACAAGGTTGTTTTCATCAGCAAGGTACTGATCCATGTAGGTGTTGACCAGATGGAGCATATTGTTGCCGTCTGAGCGGGTGGGGTTACGAAGATCGATGACCGCCACACGGTAGCCGTAATAATCACGGGCAATGGCACCATAATTGCGATAAAGATCACCCTTGGTGTCGGTGGTCAAAAAGCTCATACCCGAGGCGCAGGCATATTCCAGATTGGGGTATAAGAAGAATGCCGTCTTACCTACGCCGGAGGCACCAATCATCATGCAGTGGACATCATCGGTATCCACAAGTGCCGTCACTTTGTTCTTGGCTCCTGTACTGCCGAGGATGATTCCCTGCTCATCTGTGGCAGGGAGGGACTGTCCCCGTCGCCAAAGCTCAGGCCGGAATGGGATGTGTTTATAGATATTTTTGATTTCCCGCTTGGTGGAAAAACGTGCGGTACCATGCTGACCGTCACCTACTGTGCGGGATTTGATTCCGCTGAGCGTATAATAGTGTGCTAAAAGAGAGAGGCCGCCGATGACACAAAACATCACGGCGGCTACGGCAATCAGCATATAGATTTGAGATGACATAGGGTTCTCCTTTCGATTTGGCATATTTTGTGGTATTCTAAAACAA
>JBGVAQ010000530.1:0-2048 GCA_045224775.1 Acutalibacteraceae bacterium
CAGCTGAGCAGTATCAAGATACTGCCACATAACATAGTCACCCCATCCGTCAAGTGCAGCTGGATAAAACACATTTCTTACCCACAAAGGATATCCGTCCACCTCATCGTCAAGATATACGCTGTATATATTTTTCAGAGTATAGATCATGGGTTTTACACCGTATTCCTTTTCAAGTATCTCAAGAAAAATGTGCAGTTCCCGCAGGACTTTTTCTTTATCGGGACGATTCTTTTCCTTATCGCCATAATACTCGAAATCAACCACAGGAATCAAATCCCCTTCGAGTTCTCCCACAGTTTCAATATAATTCCGAGCCTGCGTTTCTCCGCTGCTGTCAAAGGAAAAGAAATGGTAAGCTCCTGCCGGAAGTCCGCATTCATGGGCGTTTTTCCAGTTCTCACGAAAACAAGCATCCTGATATGAGCTTCCTTCAGTCGCTCTGATATAAACAAAGTCTATATTTTGCTCAGAAAGCCTTTTCATGTCGATTTTGTCTTGATATTCAGATACATCAACACCGATAATATCATCGTCTGAAACAAACATTTTGTTGATGCATACTGTTTTAGTCAATATCAATATTGCCAATAGTATCATTACACCCATTAAGAACAATACTGTGCCGATCAAAATTCTGCGTATGCTTTTATTCATGTTTTTCTACTCCTGAAGTGTGTATTGACAATAGTATTATTATATCAATATTTCTCTTTGTTATCAATACGGGCAGACATTCAATTTCCAGAATGTCTGCCTGTATTTATACTATCATTATTATTTTCGTGACGAATTCTGAATCGCTGTGTCTTGCTATCATTTCACCGTTATACTTTCGTATGACTGTTTCAATGCTTTGCAGGCCGATACCATGCTGTTTTGGATCGTTCTTTGTTGTCAGGTATCGGTCGTTCTTCATTTTCAATATACCGTCAAAACTATTTTTCAGCGTTATCAGCAGGCTTCCCTTCTGAAATTTCATGCTGAGAGAAATGTACTTGTCATCTTTTCTTTTAGACACTGCTTCGACCGCATTATCAAGAAGATTACCGATGACGGTAACAAGGTCATCCGCCTCGATTCTGATTTCCTCCGGCACGGCAATATCGGATGATACCCTGATACCTGCTTGTTCGGCCTGTGACAGTTTATAATTGATAATGCTGTCAACCGGTATCATGCCTGTCCGGCTGTATTCCGTTTGGGGCATCATCTTGTCTAAAAGTTTATCGGTATAATCAGTGATCTGTGCATTATCCTGCGTTCTCGCCAGTTCGGAAATTGCCAACAGGTGGTTCTTCATATCGTGGCGAAGTTCCTGTATCTCTCTGGAACTTCTCTGCATAAGTTCGGCCTCCTGACGATAATACACGCTTTTCTGCTCGGCTGCGGCGGAACGTGCCTTTTCTCTGAACAAATTGGCAATGAAATCATACAGATAGGAGGCGGTGAAGTTCAGAAGTATTACGCATATCAGCAGAACGTAATAGATCACGTCTGACACGTCTTTCTGCAGCAAAAGCAGAACTTCCAGACAAACTGATACAATCGGTACAGCTATAGTTATCACTAAAAAGCCTTTGGGCGTTTTGACCTTTTTATTGAGGTTCCTGAAACGGCTGATAACCTGCACGAAGGAGTATTGGATGATACAGGCCAACAGGGCGGTCTTTGTTCCATAGTATATGTAATCCGCAAGATGATGCGGCGTTATCTGGTCTATTCCTGTCACCGCTTTGATGAATATTTCGCATATCAGAAAAAATGATGCCGCAGAAACAACGGCCAGCATCCTGTCGGCAATTTTTGCCTTATAGCATAGCGTCAGCATGGATATCAGCAGCAATGACAGAAGCATATCGGGTATGACAGCCGTTACAAAGAAGGCTTTCAGGCATGACAGCACGCAGTATTCGGCACAGAGTACATAAGAAACTCTCCGCTTTTTAATTCCACCGACAAAAAAGAAATTCAGAAACAGTGAAGCAATATAAGTGTTTATGATATTGATAAGAAGCAGCAAGACAATATTCAGAACGATCCCCATT
>JBGVAQ010000531.1:0-1874 GCA_045224775.1 Acutalibacteraceae bacterium
ACACACTTTATTTTGTCATTCCGAACGCAGTGAGGAATCTTTTAAGATCCTTCGCTTGCGCTCAGGATGACAGGGTTGTTACTGAAATTATACTTTATGGGAAACTGCGTGTAGAACTCCCTCCGGCACTTCGTGCCACGCCTCCCTCAATGATGGAGGCTTAATATAATTAACACAAAGGGGCTGACAGAAATGATATTCATTCCATGTGACGAAAGCTGCATACATCAGAAAAACGGTTCATGTACACTTGAAAATGCATCGGCAGTAACAGACTGCACCTGTTCGGGCTGCATACACAAAGTCCGTCCGGAAAGCTCACTTTCACCGCTCAACCGCCGAGTGCAGCAACCGCATCCCTGATAGTCCTCACACCTATTATTTCCATATTGCTGTCGGACGGCACGACAAGATTTTTCAGATTATGATAAGGCAGTATGCACCTTCTGAAACCAAGTCTTGCAGCCTCCGACACTCTCATATCGGCATGATTTACAGAACGTATCTCGCCCGTAAGACCGACTTCACCAAAAGCAAGAACATCTTCGGCAACGACAATATCTTTAAGGCTGCTTACAAGCGCAAGCGAAACGGCAAGATCAGCCGCCGGTTCATCAAGACGTAACCCGCCTATTACGTTTATATACGCATCAAGGCTTGAAAAATAATATCCGCAGCGTTTTTCAAGAACGGCAAGAAGCATTGACATTCTGTTGTAATCAAAACCTGTGGACATTCTTCTTGCATTTCCGTATCCGGAATTTGTAACAAGTCCCTGAATTTCTGCAAGAATAGGTCTTGAACCCTCCATCGTACACGCAACACACGTTCCCGAAACATTCTTAGGTCTGCCCGAAAGCAGCATAAGCGACGGATTCTCGACCTCTGTAAGTCCGGTATCGCCCATCTGGAAAACACCTATCTCATTTGTCGAACCGTAACGGTTCTTTACTGCCCTGAGTATTCTGTATGACATCTGTTTGTCACCCTCAAAGTAAAGTACGGCATCAACTATATGTTCAAGGACTTTAGGACCTGCAATAGCACCGTCTTTATTGACATGACCTACAACAATGCACGGAATATCAAGTGATTTTGATGTACGCATAAGTATGTTTGTACATTCCCTTACCTGTGTAACGCTGCCGGGCGAGGAATTAAGCTCCTTATAGTTCATAGTCTGTATGGAGTCTATCATAACAAGATCGGGTGATTCATTCTGTATCTGATCAGCGATTATCTCAATATCCGTTTCCGTCATTATATACAGATTATCGCTCTCAACACCAAGTCTTGCCGCCCTTAGCTTTATCTGCCTTTTTGATTCCTCTCCCGATATATACAGGATTTTAAGTATTTTTCCGAGGTGGCTGCATATCTGCAAAAGTATTGTTGACTTACCTATTCCGGGATCACCGCCAAGAAGTACGAGCGAGCCTTTTACTATACCGCCGCCAAGCACACGGTCAAGCTCTCCCGAGCCTGTATAATACCTCTGTTCGTCCTCGGTAGTTATCTGTGAAATAGGCACAGGCGCAGATGAAGGTCTGCGTCTTTCCTGTACCGAGGGAGTATTTGTTTTTTTGATATCACGAATTTCTTCCGTGAAGGTGTTCCATTCGCCGCATGAAGGACACTTTCCGTACCATTTTGCGCTCTCATATCCACACTGGGAGCATACATAAAGACTTTTCAGTTTTGATGCCATTTTATATCACCTTTTACTTTATTTTGAACAAAGGCTCCCTCTTTGAGGGAGCTGTCAGCTATGCTGACTGAGGGAGTTATAACTTGCAGTCAGTATAAAATCAGCGAAGCGGAAAGAGAAAGACAAACACACTTTATTTTGTCATTCCGAACGCAGTGAGGAATCT
>JBGVAQ010000532.1:0-7581 GCA_045224775.1 Acutalibacteraceae bacterium
GCCGGGGATCTGAGTCATTTCCTGACCGGGATACCACTTATCAAATGCCTGACCTGCGCCGTCCTCTGTATAGAACTCAGGATAATCCTTGCCTGTGAGCTTGTCGATTACCTTTGTAAAGTCTGAATTCCACCAGTAAGCATATACTTTGTCCCACTTTGTCTGTGAGTTATCAAAGAAGATGTAGTCTGTCTTCTGTGACTCATAGTACTCAGGCTCTGAAGGCTCTTCTGAAGACTCCTCTGAAGGCTCCGGTGAAGGTTCTTCGTCTTCCTTACCTGTAAATACATAAACCATATCAGCAGCTTCGCTTGCGTCACCACCTGCTCTGTACATATAGCTTATCGGCCAGACTTCCTGATCGTCACCGCTCATATCAAGAACAACTGATACTGTAGTTGTCTTCTCGCAGGAGAACTTGATGTTTGTCTGGCTGTTGTATGTTCTCTCATAATCAGCCTCGTATACGCCCCAGCTGTCAGTCCATGCGCTGTCCTTACGAACCTTGAACTCATACTCACCGGGCTCAAATGTTACTGCACCGCCAACTGCTGTCTTATCATCGTTGTAGTACATAGCAACGTCGGGCTGCTTGCCCCAGCCTGTCATTGAACCAACTATGCCGTAGGGTGAAAGTTCATGCTCCGGCTCGGGCTTACCGAGATACTCATTCTGAACACCATCAGCATTTACATAGCTGATTGTAAGAGGCCAAAGCTCAAATCCGTCCTCTGAATCATCTGTTGTATCAAGTGATACCTTAACGATCGAAGGAGCATCAAGAGATACCTTGCAGTTTGTCTGGCTGTTCTGGGTCCTGTCAAATTCTTCCTCATATACGCCCCAGCTGAGATCCCAGCCTGCATCCTTACGTACCTTGAACTCTGTTTCGCCTGCTTTAAGATATGCATAACCTGTAACTATGCCGTCCTTATCGATCATAGGAGCATCTGCACTCCAGCCGTTGAAACCGCCGATCACGCTGTAAGCAGAAGCTGTATCAGCGCCTGTGTACTCAACCTGGAGATTGCCTGCTGCATCATAATACATAAAGGTTACAGGCCAAAGCTCAAAATCATCACCTGTTGTATCGAGCATTACGACAACATCTGAATCTGCTTCAAGTGTTACATTGCAGTTTGTCTGGCTGTTCTGAGTTCTGTCATAATCAGCCTCATAAACACCCCAACTATAATCCCAAGCACCGTCTGCGCGAATCTTGAATTCATAAGAGCCGGCAGGTACAGCCTCCAAAACGCCTACATAAACACCGTCAACTGTTTCTGTCATAGCTGCTACGTCTGATGCCCATTCGTTGAAGCCGCCAATAATACCGAGAGTATGCTCAGAAACATTAAAATCGCCTTCAGCTGAAGCAGGCAATACTGTTACAGTTGCCATTGTGCCGACAAGAGCGGCTGCAAGAGCTATACCAAGAATTTTCTTAGTCTGCATTTAAATCTTCCTCCTGAATTTTTAATTTTTTTATAAAGTACTCTTATGTACCTTTGCTATAGATTATACAACCCAAATCAAAAAAAATCAAGCATAAAGTATTTGTTATTTATCCTTTTATTTTGAATGTCTTCGTTTTTTTGGACATTTTAACGAAAAAAATAAAATCTTTTTGCGTTAAAGCAAAAAATCCCTTCAAGATTTATGCAAACAGAACACTTTCAGTATTACAAAATTGTAAACTATCACAAAAAATTATTACAGAATCATAACCTTTTTTATATTCACCCTTATATTTCCGGTACAATTTTAGTATGCAAAAGCTATTTTTGTACCAAAAAAGAAAAGCAATCACTTATTTTCACTGATAATATTTGACATTATCTACAAATGAATATATTATAGTATTATAAAATAAAAGGTTAAAAAGGAATGGGGTAAATATATATGAAATACTGCACACGCTGCAAGAAAATATTCAAATCAGAAGATATACAGAACTGTACGGTATGTTCAAGGAAACTGATAGATGATCCAAATCAATATTCGCCGGTAGATATAGTCACAGCAAACGGATTTGAACTTGAACGCATAAAAGCTGCACTGACCGACAGCAAAATACCGTTCACTGTTCAGGAAACCGAAAAGGACACAGGTATACAGATACTTAACTCTGCGCCGCCGGAAAACTGTACGATAAGAGTACCTCTGGGATACTACACCGAAGCAAGCGAACTGCTTATCGGTATTGGTGCGCTGAATGAAGCTGAGGAGCTTTCCGAGGAAGACGAAGCGAAGCTTCGGGAGGAACGCAAAAAAGAATCCCTTCTTCCTGAAACGCCCGGAAAGCGTTTTTTATCATATGTGATGTTCATAATTTTCTTTATACTGATGATAGCCGCCGTTATATTCATAACAGACCTCATCACACCGTTCATAAACCCGTATTACTCATAAACAAATCATTGATTTTCCGTTGACTTTCACACGAAATTGTACTATAATAAAATCAGACAAGGTACTGACCGGTTACGGCAGTCCCGAAAGTAATTGGTTAGAAGAGTAACCGCTTAGTTTGGAGGCTCAAGCGGTTACTTCTTTTTTATGTCATGGTATAACTTAATGAAGTTAAGTATAACACCAATAAGGGATATCAGGATTCCTATAGTCTGCAAAAGCTCGCTATATGTAATCATTTTCCCACCCCCTAATTTTATACTCAGGGGGCAAAAGAAAGAAGCTTTTCAGCCCCCTTGTAAAAAACGGGGACTGCCGCATCCGTAAGGTCAGCACCTTGCATGTACTATTGTATATCAAAGCCACAATCATGTCAATAAAATTATATCGGGCACGGTAATTTGCTTACCGTGCCCGATGTTTTAACGTCTTTTTTTCTTGTTTCTCAGAATTGCCGCCGAGATTGCCGCCGCACCTGTCACAAGTGCCGTTATACCGAGTATGCCTGCTATTTTCTTCTTGTTTCCGTCATCTGAAGCATCGGAAGTCTTTTCTTCATACTTATATATAACATATTCCGGAACATCACTGAATTCACCCGATGTATTGCCGGTTGAAGCAGAAAGCTGCATGTTTTCAAAGCTGCCCTCTGTACTGGTGTACTTTTCTCCCGTCTTTCCGGAAAGTACATCTGTTTTCAGAACTTTTCCGTCAGCACTTACATGTATGACATTGACCTTGCCTGTATAGTTTACATTGATACCATCTATCCATACTTCACCGTGTACCTTACAGCCGTTATTTCCGAAATAATCGTCCGTGTTTTCCTTGCCGTCACCGAAAATAACATATATATCCTCACGGCTGCCTATATCCTTTATGGATAACTTGTACCAGTCCTTGCCAAGCTCACTGTCCGGCTGCATTTTATCGCCCTTTTTATCGGTGTATACGGTCTTTTCACTGCCCATCTTGTAAACATAAGCACATACATCATTCCAGCCCTTTGTACTGTGGTAATGAAGTACAAGATCACTGTTTTCAACAGGCTTATAATAGTAGGTTACATTTATATCTTCTTTGCCTGCCTCGCCTACAGCATTTGCAGGAAATTTTGATATATCCGTTTCAAAACCGCTTACTACCTTTACAGCTGCACTGTAATCGCTGCCCTCTCTTATCCTTGCTTTAGTACTCGATGCGACCTCTTCTTCCTTACCGCTGAGCATCTTGTTTGCTTCCTTGACATATTTTACATTAAGCTCGACTACCTTGCCGCTGAATTTTTTATAATAATATGTTACAGTCTGTACATCCTTGGTGAACTTTCCTGTTTCACTGCCCTCAACACGTTCAAAATCATAGTCTATGTTGAGTGAGTCGTTCTTGCCTGTAGTGTAGGTATCGCCCTCACTGCCCTTGTATATCCTCTTTGATATCACTTCATTGCTGGCAGAATCCTTATACTCAACTCTGACAATACATTTATCTGATTTCAAAGCCAGACGATTGAAGCTTTCACTGTCTGCAAGCACTATAGCTGAACGAGCCGGCACCTTTACTGTATTGCCGCTGACAGTACCAAGACTTTCAAGACCTGCCTCATATTTATCGGCAATTATTGTCCATTCGGAAGGAAGTGTTTTTCCGGACGGTGCTTTAAGCTCAACAGACTTTTCCTCTTCATTTGCATTTACGATAACAGCAACATTTTTCCATTCCTTATTACTTGTAAGTGCATTTTCAAGCGTATATGCTATAACTCCCGTGTCCGTATCAGAAAAGTTCACAAGCTTTGCCGAAGTCATAGTGCTGTCCCTGAAAGGCTTGTAGTGCTTTCTTATTTCGATAAGTCCTGCATAGTATGAACTAAGGTCGCTGAACTCTTTTGCTCTCTCCCAGTCAAGAAGATTTACCTCTGTCGAAGAAGCATAGCTGTTTTCATCACCGAACTTTGTTCTCGCAAATTCCTCGCCTGCCTGCATAAAATTTATACCCTGAGATGTAAACGTAAGTGCAGCCGCAAGCCTGTTCATATCGACAAGCTGTTCGTCCCTGTCTGCATAGCTCATGTCATTCTTTACGGAAAGAACAAGCTTATCATATAATGTAAAGTTATCATGTGCGGAAGTATATGCGATAGCCTGTGACGGCTGTTTTGCCCACTGATTGTCTATTGTATTTGCAGTTATTGCCGCCTGAAGATTTGTCTTTCCGTTTCCGCTCTGTATAAAGCCCTTGTCAAGACCGTTGAAAACATGCCCTTTTACGGAATCACGGTAATCATCATTGAATGCACCTATACGGTTATCAAGCATTTTTATATTTGCCTTTACCGCTGTAGGCTCTTTTGTGGCAAGCGGACCGCCCGTCCACGGCTCACCGTACATTATTACCTTTGAGCCGTCCTTTACATTATTATCAAGTGCCTTGCGTATTTCGTTCATGGTCGTAACATCATGTACTCCCATAAGGTCAAAGCGGAAACCGTCAATATGATATTCATTAGTCCAGTAAAGTACAGAATCTATCATATACTTTCTGTACATAAGATGGTCGCTTGCAGTTTCGTTACCGCATGCAGAACCGTCACTGAATGTACCGTCAGCATTCATACGGTAATAATAACCCGGAACTGTCTTTTCAAACCAGCTTCCTTCGCCTGTGAAAGTATGGTTATAGACAACATCCATGATAACACCTATACCGGCATTGTGCAGAGCCATTATCATCTGCTTGAATTCCTTTATCCTTACAGCCCCGTGAAAAGGATCTGTAGAGTAAGAGCCTTCGGGAACATTATAATTTTTAGGATCATATCCCCAGTTGAAGCTGTCGGATTCTGTATCAGACTCGTCTACCGTTGCATAGTCATAAACAGGCAAAAGCTGTACATGTGTAACACCAAGTTTTTTAAGATATTCTATACATGTGGGATATTCGCCCTTACCGTCGGTTGATGTACCGTTTTCAGTAAATGCGAGATATTTTCCCTTGTGCTTCAGGGATATTCCCGAAACCTCACTGCTCGAAAAATCCTTTATATGTACTTCCCATACTATTGCGTCTGTCGGATCGTCATAAAGTACATGCTTATCATTTTTCCAGCCTTCCGGATAGGTTTCCGCAAGATCTACTATCATACTGCGGTTGCCGTTTACACCTGCCGCCTTTGCGTATACATCGGCTGTTTCTCTTGTCACACCGTTAACTGTAACAAGATATGTATAGTAACAATTTTTCTTATCGCCGTTTACCCTTGCACTCCATACACCGTTAGTACCCTTCTGCATTATTGTTGTAGAGAGATCCTGTGCGCCTGCTTCCTCACTGCTTCCCGTAGCATAAAGCTTTACTGCAACACCCGATGCGCTCGGAGCCCATACTTTGAATACAGTCGCTTCTTTTGTATATGTTGCACCGAGATCCTTTCCTGTATAAGCCTGTGCATCAAGCTCATGTGCATATTTTACTGTCGTTTCATTTTTTTCTCCTACAGCCTTCACCATTGTACTGTTTCCTCCTATTATAGTCATTACTGCCATAATGCAGCCGAGTATCTTTTTTAATCCACGCACAACTGCACCTCCATAAACACTTTCATATATAAACATTTCCATATATAATTGATTTTAACACAATTCACCACATAATTACAATCCTTTTTTTAAATTTTGTCAAAAATTCCTGTAAATAATTCTCATAAAGAAAAGTACGGCGAGTCATTTCTGATCACCGTACTTTTATGTACATTATTTGTGTTTTTTCCTGTCGGCTCTTCTGCCCGATTTACTTCTGTTTTCAGCCTTGTTGCGAACTGCCTCAACAACGGCATTTATTGCACCGCCTGTTTTATTGTTCGCCTCGTCCTCATCAAAGCCGTCTATTTCTATCTGCAATTTATGAACTTCGTCCTCATACTCGTCCTGCTCGCCATATTTTGCCTCATACTTACTTCTTGGTATATTTCTCTGCTTTATCCTGAGATATACAAATCTTCTGATAAGCGTATATATAACATATGTAACAGGGCCGCTGACAAGAAGACCGATTATTCCGAAGAAACCGCTGAAAAGTATGATAGCCGCAATAAGCACTATAGGCGGCAGACCTATCTTTGAACCTACAACTCTTGGGAATATAAGGTTACCCTCTATCTGCTGGAGTGTTACCATGTAAAGAACGAACCACAATGCCTGCATTGGATCTACAGTCAGAAGAAGTATACCCATTATAGCTGTACCTATGCCTATACCGAACATCGGTACCCATGACATTATAGCAACAACTACTCCGCCGAGAGCGGCATAAGGGAAACCGAAAATTGTCATACCCAGTGCAGTAAGAGTGCCTATTACAAGACATTCTATCATCTGACCGGTAATGCTGTTATAAAAAGACTTGTTTGTAAGATGACCTACCTCTGATATAAAGTCAGCTGTTTTGAGCGGAAAAACAGAATATACGAACTTCTTGACATCGGAAGAAAGCTTTTCCTTCCTCATAAGAACATATATTGCAAGTACTATTCCGAGGAACACATTTACAACTGTGCTTATAAGCGATGTAACGATACCTATTACATGAGATGCAAGATTTGTACCGTTATTTTTAAGGAAGTTAACAGCCGTATCTGTAAAGGATTTCCAGTCTATCGACATGCTTTCAACGATTTGTTTTACCATATCGTTCTGTTCACTCATCTCATTGAGCCATTTCTGAATATTCTGAACGACAGCAGGTATGCTTTCCGCTATCGTTGTAAGGCTTTTTGTTATCTCAGGTATGATTATCATAAGGAATACAACAATTATAGTTATAAATATTGCCATTGACAATATTATAGCTATAGGCCGCCTTGCACCTTCTTTCAGCTTACTGACAGGTTTTCCGTCTTTGGGCCGGAAAAGATGCTTTTCTATCTCTTTCAGCGGCACATTAAGCAGGAATATCACAACTCCGGCAATTATAAAAGGAGTCATAATACCAAGCAGCCAGCTTATGAAAGAGAACACGAGGTTCATATGTTCCAGAGCGAGATACACAAGTATCACGCCTACCGCAAGACAGAATATACGAACCATTGTTTTTTTGTTCAGTTCCATTAATTCCACCTCAATTAAAGAAGATATTTTTTAAACCACCCATGATAAAATTATAATACACCCA
>JBGVAQ010000533.1:0-5840 GCA_045224775.1 Acutalibacteraceae bacterium
TGCCTTTCCATTTCAAGCTGTTTGGCGAGAATGGCATTGACCTTGTCATACAGATCCTCAATCAGAATTTCGGTTTTCAGGTTGACCTTGTAATCGTTTTCGGCTCTGCGGCGGTCCTTTTCCTCTTGTCGATTCTGGCTCATCATAATAAGCGGTGCCTGAATTGCCGCTACGCAGGAAAGCACCAGGTTTAGCAGAATAAACGGATATGGGTCAAAGGCTTTGGCTGCCAGAATGACATTGACGACCATCCAAAGAACAAGCACGCCGGTAAAGGAAAAGATGAACGCCCAGCTGCCGGCAAATTTTGCAATGGTATCGGCGGCACGCTGTCCTAATGTATACTTTTCCTTTCCGCTTTCGGGACGAACCGAAATTTTGCTGTCCGCCAGCAAATTCAGCACTTCCTCATCGGTCATATCGTGGCGAATATCCTTTAATACTTCTCTTAACAGTTTTCTGTTTTCTTTCATATCATTGTTCCTCTCTCTCGGTTTTGTTTATAGCATGCAGGAAGAAATCAGGGCCTTTTTTTTCAAACAGGAGCAGTGACACACCAAGCAGCAGATCGGCGTGGATGGCAGGCTCATCCAAAGGAATGGCAAAATCATCCTTTATTCTGCGAATACGGTAAAGCACCGTATTGCGATGAGTAAAAAGAGCGTCGCAGGTCTTTTTCAGCGAACGACAGCAGGTCAGATAGTAATAAAGCGTTTCGCAGTACTGTGTGTCCTTTTCCTTGTCGTGTGCGGCAAGCACTCGGATCTCTTTTGCAATCAGGTCGCTTCGTCCCTCCAACTTTTTCAGCAGCAGCGGTGTGCGAAGCTGCGCAACCGTGCAGACATTTCCGCTGTGAAAACGGCGATCCGTCATCAGCTCCAGTGCCTCATGTGCCGTGCGGTAAAGGGCAGGCAAGTTGAACAGGTCATTTATTCCGTCAGACATGACTACTTTTAATTGAAACTCCTCTGCCAACGCAGAAAAGCCGTTGAAATCCGCGTTTCCGTGTAAGAACAGAAACACATCTCCCCGATACAGAAAAGAATGCGACTGCGGAAATATAACACCAAGTTCATCCTTCAGATGCCGTTTGCCGAGATATTCGTTGTGATAGGTGGTCAGCTCGATCAGCGCAAAGCCCGTGGGATGAAAATCCGCAAGGTAAGTCCCCGAGGCTTGCAGACGAAAATACGGTGCCGAGGAAAACCCTCCGTCTAACAGATGCATTAAAATATCCTCTGTCGTTTCAAAGGGCTTATCCTGCCTGCTGACTTCAATAAAAGCCTGCTTAGCCAAAATCTGTTCTACCATATTCCAGGTTTCCGGCGGAATATTTTGCAAGTGTCCGTCAGTATCCACACAAATAAGATATCCCAGCCGCACGCCGGAGCTGATAAGCGGTGAGAAACGGCGGCGGTAATCGCTACCCTCCAGCTTCACATAGTCTGCTCTCCCGGCAGACAGCGCCTCGCTTTGGCTGATGATCGCTCCGGCTTCATAGGTGATCTCCCCCTGCCTTACGGCATCCTGAAAAAACGGATCGGTAAAGCCGAGCGGTCTGTGGTGTGCCGTAACATGAAAGGTGTCGTCCAGCACAAGCAGCGGACATTCCAGCAGTGCACCGGCGTCGGCAGCCAACGCCTTTAGGTCGTCATGCGCGAAAAACTCCGCCAAAAGTGCGTCGGCGCTTCCGCTTTTCCAAGTTGCTTGTTCCATATCCATCCCCAATCCACTTGTGCAAAAAGCACAAGTGCTTTTTATTTTATTATACTGCCGTACCATTGTCATTTCAAGTACAAAAGATTAAAATAAACGCGGAAACCAAAGAAAGAGCAACGAAAAGGCGGTGTAAATGTTTATGGCTTCTAAATCAATGAGAGTTCTGAATATCGTTTCCGGTGTGCTTTTGATTGCGGTTGGCATCTATTGCTTGTGCAATCAAGACATTGCGGCGGCAACGGCAGGATTTATGGTCGGCATATTTATGTTGGTTTCGGGCATTATTGAGATCGTTGTGTTTGCCGTAACAAGCGGGTTGCTGTTCGGTTCCGGTTGGCTGCTACTGGACGGTGTGCTGACGGTGATTTTATCACTGTTCCTGCTTTTCAATCAGTGGTTTACCATGTTGTCGCTACCGTTACTGTTTACACTTTGGCTTTTGTTCTCCGGTATTTCTCGGTTCGTCAGTGCATTCGATTTGAAAGCGCTTGGCGTTCACAACTGGGGATGGGTTTTAGCCGTTGGTATTGTTCTGATGATTGCCGGGTTTATCTGTATGATGGATCCTTTGGTCAGCATAACGGCTGTCGGTATGACAGTAGGACTTGTGTTTCTGCTTGAAGGCATCAGTGCTATTGTCTATGCTTGTATCCCGAGAACGAGATAATAATTTTGAAAGCAATGCTTAGGTACGGCTTACCGTATAAATAGTTGAAAAAGACTAAACACTCTCATGGAGGAATGAATAATGAAATGCGAAAATTGTGGCAAGAATGAAGCCAACTTTGTATATCGCAGCAGTATAAACGGCAGAACAGAAGAGTATCACCTCTGCCAAGCCTGTGCTGAAAAGCTGGGCTATACACAGAGGTTCTTTGAGCAGAGACCGTCCATAATGGATAGTTTCTTCGGAAACAATGGTTTCTTCGGCTCAATGCCGTCCCTTATGGGACGAACTCTGGATAGTCCTTTTGATGATTTCTTTGAGGATATGCCTGCTATCGGCGCAGCTCCGGTGCAGGAAATTCGTGAGGAAAAGAGGGATGACCTGATGAGCGGTGAGGAGCAGAGCCGTTTTTCCTATCTTCGTCAGATGAACGCCTTAAAGCAGGCTCAAAAGAAAGCGATTCATGAAGAAGATTTTGAACGTGCCGCTCAGCTACGTGATGAAATTCACGAGTTGGAGGAGGCTCATAAGGAAGCCGAAGCGTCCAAAAAAGATGATAAAAATCGCAATTAAAGCGTGTAATTAAGGGAAAGACACACTTCACGATAAAAAGAGAGGTATTGCATTATGGATGAAAATAAATTCACTCCCACTGCGGAAGAAGCCTTGCAGCTGGCTCAGGAGGCTGCAGGCGAATTAGGTCACGGTTATATGGGTACGGAACATCTGTTACTGGGCTTGATGCGCGAGGACGAAGGACTTGCCCATACGGTATTGACAGAGGCAGGTCTGACGGATGACCTGCTGACGGAAATGATTCGCAAAACCGCTGGCTCCCGTTCTTCGGACAACAGCGGTTCTGCCCAGGATTTCAGTCCCAGAACGAAACATGTATTGCAAATTGCCATGGAGGATGCCATCCGGGGCGGCTATGCCTATATCGGTACAGAGCATTTGCTCGCAGGCATTCTTCGTGAGGGCAACAATATGGCAGTCCGTATTCTTAGGTCTGCCGGTGTGGATGCCCGTCAGCTGTATACGGCATTGATGGAAAAAGTCAGCGTTGCACCCCACGCTCAAAGCGGCAGCAGCGCCTCTGGTAGCGAAAACAGCGAGGAAAGCGGCAAGAATAAAACCTTGTCGGAGTTTACCCACGATTTGACGGCTGACGCCAGAACAGGAAAACTGGATCCTGTCATCGGCCGTGACAAAGAGATCAAGCGTGTAATTCAGATCCTGTCCCGCCGCAGTAAGAATAACCCTTGTCTTATCGGTGAACCCGGCGTCGGCAAAACTGCCATTGCCGAAGGATTGGCTCATAAGATTGTCACAGGTAAGGTTCCTGAAAAGCTGCTGAACAAAAAACTGCTGTCTTTGGATCTTACCGGTATGGTAGCCGGAGCTAAATACCGCGGCGAGTTTGAAGACCGTATCAAGAAGGTCATGCAGGAGGCTAAAAAAGACGGCAACATCATCCTTTTCATCGACGAGCTGCACACCCTTGTCGGTACAGGCTCAGCCGAGGGTGCCGTTGATGCCGCCAATATTTTGAAGCCTGCGCTCAGCCGTGGTGAAATTCAGGTTATTGGTGCCACAACCTTGAATGAGTACCGCAAGTACATCGAAAAGGATGCCGCACTGGAGCGTCGTTTCCAGCCGGTCACCGTAGGTGAGCCGAGTCAAGAGGCTGCATTAGAAATATTGAAAGGTCTTAGGGCAAAATATGAGCAACACCACGGTCTGCATATTACTGACGAAGCATTGAAGGCTGCGGTGGAATTATCATCTCGATATATCAATGACAGATTCCTGCCGGACAAAGCCATCGATTTGATGGACGAAGCTGCCAGCCGTGTGGAGTTAGAGGAAGAAGAGCCTTCCGAAGAGCTTACGAGCCTTGAAGAAAAGCTCAACGCCCTTGCCGCAGATAAGGAAGCAGCCATTGCCGCACAGGACTTTGAGAAGGCTGCCAAACTTCGGGATACAGAAAAGGACTATAAGAAACAGCTGGAGACCGAGCGTAACAAGCACCGTAAGAGCAATCAAGAGCACCGTGATGTGAGCGAAGAGGATATTGCTGCTGTTGTTTCCGATTGGACCGGCGTGCCTGTTACTCGCCTTACCGAGGACGAAGGTCAGCGCCTATTGCATATGGAAGATATTCTCCATAAACGGGTCGTGGGTCAGGACGAGGCTGTAAAGGCTGTTGCCCGTGCCATTCGCCGCGGCCGTGTCGGCTTGAAGGATCCTAAGCGTCCTATCGGCAGCTTCTTGTTCCTCGGTCCTACCGGCGTTGGTAAAACGGAGCTGTGTAAGTCCTTGGCGGAAGCCATGTTCGGCGATGAAAACGCTATGATCCGAATCGATATGTCCGAATATATGGAGCGCCACACGGTGTCCCGTCTGGTCGGTTCGCCTCCCGGATATGTGGGTCACGATGAGGGCGGTCAGCTGACGGAAAAGGTGCGCCGTAAGCCCTATTCCGTTGTACTGTTCGATGAAATCGAAAAAGCGCACGAGGATGTTTGGAACATCATGCTCCAGATTCTGGACGATGGCCGTATCACCGATTCTCAGGGTCGCACCGTGGACTTCAAGAACACTGTCATCGTTATGACAAGCAACATCGGTGCCAAGGCATTGACCGATGCCGGATCCAAGTTGGATTTCAAAGCCGGTGATAAAGAGGCCGAGGAGGATGCCGATAAGGCATACGAACAGGCCAAGGAAACCGTTATGGAAGAGCTGCGCCGTACTTTCCGCCCCGAGTTTCTGAACCGTATTGATGACATCATCGTGTTCCGCGCTCTTAACGAGCAGGATATCGAAGAGGTTGCCCGTCGGATGCTCAAGACCGTGGAAAACCGTATGGAATCCATGGATATTCATTTGGATGCAACCGAAGAAGCTGTGAAAGAGCTTGCCAGAGAAGGGTTCGATCCGAAATACGGTGCCCGTCCGTTGCGTAGAGCCATTCAGAGCAAGGTGGAGGACGCCGTGGCGGAGAAAATGCTGGATGGCACGCTTGATACCGGCGATACCGCCAAGCTGACTGTGGAGGACGGCAAACTGGTTGTGACCAAGTGACAATCCTCAGAAAGTCTATATATTTGCGATATCCCCGGACGGTCATTGACCACCGGGGATATTCACTATCCGACTTAAAATTACTGTTTTTAAAGAATCGTTTCGTTGATTGCACTTCTGGGAGACAACGGGGTACTTTTTAATCGGAGACCCCTGAACCCGTGAACACCCCTGAACACCCCCGTGAACACCCGTGTTCAAAATGGCGTGAACACCCCCTGAACACCCCTCCGGCGAACACCGGACGGATGGATGAAGCCGAAAGCTCGGAAGCCCAATAAAATCAAGGGTTTTGCGTGTCTGAACACCCTTCATACGTTTTCTGTAAACTTTACCGCCTGGTTAGAGCACATCGTTCACATCATGG
>JBGVAQ010000534.1:0-5757 GCA_045224775.1 Acutalibacteraceae bacterium
GGCTCAATAAAGCGTACTTTCAGTTGAAAAATTCTACAAACAACCTGTCATCCTGAGCGTAAGCGAAGGATCTTTAAAGATTCCTCACTGCGTTCGGAATGACAAAATAAGTGTGTTTATTGTTCTTTTTCCGCTTCGCTGTTACTATCCTGACCGCAAGTTATAACTCCCTCAGTCAGCATAGCTGACAGCTCCCTCACAGAGGGAGCCTTTTCAGCCCTTTCCCGTAGAACCAAAACCGCCCTCACCTCTTACTGTATCGCTGAGTTCTTCGGTTTCGATAAAATCTGCACATGCTACGGGCATTATTACCATCTGTGCAACACGCTCATTCGGCTGTATAGTATAAGGCTCGCTTGATACGTTACAAAGTCCGACACATATCTCGCCCCTGTAATCGCTGTCAACAACGCCCACGCTGTTTGAAAGGGTTATGCCGTGCTTTACACCAAGTCCACTCCTTGCAAACAGGAATGCCGCAAGATCATTGCTTTCAAGTTCTATTGCTATACCTGTAGGTATCTTGACAAGTTCCCCCGGTGATATCGTTACAGGCTCATTTATGCAAGCGTAAAGGTCTGCTCCTGCAGAACCCTCCGTTGCACGTTTCGGCAGTACTGCACTATCGTTCAATCTTTTTACTTTTACCTGAGTTTTCATATTTATCTCCTCTTTCGTTTTTCAACATTTTCAACTGTTTTCAACACATAATATCCAACATTGCCAACTATTCAACACCACGATAGTATAAACCTCGTGTAAATGCGGTATTTCCGCTTTTTTCACTGTTGAAAACTTTTAAATTTTCCCCAATTTCAACCGAGTTTTCAACACTGAACCTTAAAACTTCAAAATCTATTCCCACAAGTTCACGCTTTCTGTCGGACATTTTAAGCGGTACTGAATTGAGTATTTCCGTACAAGCGCCGTATCTGTGCATGGGAAATTCCATTCCCTTTCTGTCACGAAGCACCATTTCACCGCTCTTTGAATTGTCGGCAGGACAGTTTCTTGTGAGCATCAGCGGCAGTCTGCCGCCTGTTATTATTCCTATGGGTATTCTTCCGCCTATCATGGCTATCTGTTCAAGCTTTAACTCAAACGAAAGCTCTATATCAAGAAGTCCGTTCTTTTCCGCCCATTCGACAGATTTTGTATTCGTGATATTAAGCCCGAATCCGCCGTGTATATCCATGTCAAGCTCCTTTGCAAGCTCGACAGCACCAAGATTTGACGCAAGCACTTCATTTATACCGAGTGAACGGATATGCACGAGCCTTTCATATATTTTCCGCTCAATGCCGAACATTCCTCTCGGTATCTCAACTGCAACAGCAAAACCCCTGTCAAGAAGTGAATTATACTCGCTGTCTTTAAGGTCTATAGGTACATATATAAGCTCGCTGTCAAGAAATTCATCAGGTACATACGAACCTGTGAACCTTGCACGGAAATATTTAGGCACTGTCTTTTTGCGTGTCGATGTTTCGGGATAGGTTATGCTGTCAAAGACAACAGCATCCCTTTGTGTACGCATCTGCATAAGCTTGTCAAGCGCATCACGCCTCATGGAATTAAGCGCAAGCGCAGGCATTGACATATCATTGTCGATATCGGCTTTAAAGCTGTTAAGACAGAACGGTGTGCCGCCTGTTTTCTGAATATAGCTCCTGCATTTTTCTTCATTAAGAGCCACTTTCAATGCCTTTTCGGGTACTGCTCCGCTCACCGTCACGCTTCTGTTTTCATTGTCGGAAACAGTAAGCACGGCAGGTTTGCCGCTGTGTATTCCAAGAACCGCATCTATCGGTATGCTCTGCCTTTCATCCTTATACATAGAATGTATCGAGGAATAAATTTTATTTGTCGCAGACGTTACATCATCCTTTGAACGTATGCCGAACATATCAATACCACGTTTACCCGTAAAATATCCGTCAGTAAAGCCCGAACGTGAAAATACAGCTCCTAACTTTTCCGAAAGATCTGGATCAACTCTGCCTGTATCAAGGCTTTGTCTGCATGCCGCAACAGATACGGCTGTATATTCGGGACGCTTCATTCTTCCCTCTATCTTCGCCGATGTTATGCCCATATCCTGTAATTCACGCAGATGTGATATTACCGAGCAGTCTTTAAGACTTAGATCATGCCCTGTACCTCCGTTAACTGAAAACGGCAGTCTGCAAGGCTGGGCACATGCGCCCCTGTTACCGCTCCTTGAACCAAGCATTGCACTGAAATAGCATTGTCCCGAAACACTCATGCACAATGCACCGTGTACGAATACTTCAAGCTCTATGGGACTGTTCTTTGCTATTTCATATATCTCGTCACGGCTAAGCTCTCTCGAAAGCACAACTCTTTTGAATCCCATTTTGCTTAAAAGCTCAACACCCTTAGGAGTATGTACAGACATCTGTGTTGACGCATGTATTCTCATATCGGGCGCAGCCTCTCTCACAAGGGAAACAAGTCCGACATCCTGCATTATAAGCGCATCAACAGGTATGCTGCATGCATATTCTATTATCTCCATAGCTCTTTTAAGTTCATTGTCGAACATCAGGATATTACATGCAAGATAAACCTTTACTCCCCTTGCATGACAGTATTCAACTGCCTGTCTTAACTGTTCCCTGTCAAAATTCTGTGCAGACGCTCTCGCACTCAGGCTCCACGCACCAAGATAAATTGCATCCGCTCCACACCTTACAGCAGGCAGTACAGATTCAGGACCGCCCGCAGGTGCAAGTATTTCCATTTTGTTCATTTACTCACCCTCTTTTTTTATCAGTACCTTGTTAACGCCAAATATTCAAATACGGAATAATTCCACTTTCCACTTTCCAAATTCCACATTTACAGAAAAGTATCAGGTCTTATTATTATATTACATTTCACTCTTTTTTTAAAGCATTAATAACACATATTCTCTGCAATATGCAGTTTCATTGCCAAATTAACCAATTATCCGCCATCATTTTCCACCATATATGATAAAATTATCGAAAATATTCTAAATTGTAGTTGAAAAATAACAGCAAATGATTTATAATAGATTTTGAATTGTTTATAAATTCACTTCCGCAATTAAAAGAGAGGGGTATGTTTATGTCAAAATCAAAGCTGACACCAAGCGAGGCAAGAGAGCTTATAATAGCAAAGCTTTCACACAATTTCGGTGTCACACCTGCCGATGCTACAGATGAACACTATTATAAAGCTGTAGCACTGGTAATAAGAGATATTATGCGCTTGCAGCATAAGAAATTCGTTTCCTCAACCATAAAGGGACAGTCAAAGACTGTTTACTATCTCTGCATGGAGTTCCTCATGGGACGTTCACTCAAGAACAACCTTTACAACCTCGGTCTTGAGGAAACAATGACTCAGGCTCTCCAGAGTCTTGATATCAAAATAGATAATATCTATGAGTGCGAGCCTGATGCAGGTCTCGGAAACGGCGGTCTCGGCAGACTTGCGGCCTGCTTCCTTGACGGTCTTGCAACTCAGAACTATTCCGCTATGGGTTATTCACTCAGATATGAATACGGTATTTTCAGACAGAAGTTAGTTGACGGCTGGCAGACAGAACTTCCCGATTTCTGGCTTCCCGGCGGTTCGGTATGGCTCCAGCCGCATCCCGAAAAATCCATACCGATATACTTTGACGGTCATATCAAAGAGTCATGGGACGGCGAGCATCATTCAATAGAGCTTGAAAATCCCACAAAGGTAATAGCTACTCCGTATGATATGCTCGTTCCCGGTGACGGCGGCGAGGGCGTAAGCAGACTTCGTCTCTGGGCTGCTACATCAGATAACTTCGATATGAAGCTTTTCAATGCCGGTGACTATGTTCGTGCTATGGAACAGAAGGCTATGGCAGAAAGCATAACAAGAGTACTTTATCCTGAGGACAACCACTCCGAAGGAAAGAGTCTCAGACTCAGCCAGCAGTACTTCCTTGTTTCCGCAACAATACAGGATATTATCCAGCGTCACCTCAGAACTTACAATACTCTTGACAATCTTCCTGATGTTGTAGCTATCCACCTCAACGATACACATCCCGTACTTGCAATTCCCGAGCTTATGAGAATAATGCTTGACGAATGCGGTTATGACTGGGATCAGTCATGGGATATCGTTACAAGAACTATCGCTTATACAAACCATACAGTAATGAGCGAGGCTCTCGAATGCTGGCAGGTTGACCTGTTCAGAAGAAGACTTCCCCGTATCTATCAGATAGTTGAGGAGATAAACAGACGTTTCTGCGAAAAGATGGCACAGGCAGGCATTGACGGTGCAAAGATCGGCAGAATGGCTGTTGTCAACGACGGTATCGTAAAAATGGCAAACCTTGCAGTTATTGCAAGCCATTCGGTAAACGGTGTTTCAAAGCTTCACAGTGAAATACTCAAGGATTCCGTATTCCACGATTTCTATACAATAATACCTGAAAAGTTCAAGAACGTTACAAACGGTATCGCTCACAGACGCTGGCTCAACCAGTCAAACCCCGGTCTTGCAAATCTCATAACCGAGCTTATAGGCGACGAGTTCATAAAGGATGCCAATGCGCTTGAAGGTCTTATGGCTTACAAGAATGATACAGCCGTACTTGAAAAGCTTGCCGAGATCAAAAAGGAAAACAAAAGACGTATGGCTAAATACATCAAGGCTAACAACGGTATAATCGTTGATACAGATTCTATCTTTGATGTACAGGTAAAGCGTCTGCACGAGTACAAGCGTCAGCTTCTCAACGCTCTCCATATATACAGCACTTATCAGTGGCTCAGGGATAATCCGAATGCAGAGTATCAGCCGAAAACTTACATTTTCGGTGCAAAGGCTGCTCCCGGCTACGGCTTTGCAAAGAAGATAATACAGTTCATCGTTGCTCTTGCAAACAAGATAAACAACGATCCCCGTGTAAACAAGCGTCTTAAAGTCGTATATCTTGAGGACTACCGTGTATCAGTTGCCGAAAAGCTCATACCTTCTGCCGAGATAAGCGAACAGATCTCTCTTGCAGGAACAGAGGCTTCCGGTACAAGCAACATGAAGTTTATGATAAACGGTGCAATAACACTCGGTACTCTTGACGGTGCAAATGTTGAGATACATGAAGCTGTAGGCGATGACAATGCTCTCATATTCGGTATGACAACACCTGAGGTAATCCAGCTTGGCAAACAGGGTTATAATCCGTCTGTTCCCTATAACAACAACCATATAATCAAGACTGCTGTTGACGGCATATGCTCAGAGTTCGGCTATGACTTCAATGATATCTACGTTTCACTCTCAACATCAGATCCTTACATGGTTCTTGCTGACTTTGCAGACTATTCAACAATACAGCAGAAGGCTTCACGTCTTTATCTTGATACACTCAACTGGAACAGAATGTCACTTGTCAACATTGCTAAAGCAGGCCGCTTTGCTGCTGACCGTTCTATCCGTGACTACGAGGAAACCATCTGGGGCGGAAAACCCGTTATAATTTAATAATATTGCTCAGATATATAAAAGCTCACGCTGCAAAAACAGCGTGAGTCTTTTTTTGTGCATAAAAAGGAACAGGCACGATACCCTTATGATACCGTGCCTGCTGTTTTGTTCAGAGAACTGAAATTACTTTACTGTAACTGTAAAGCACTTTACTTTTGTTGTAGGAGTCATATCCTGAGCGATTACTCTTACGAAATATCTGCCTGCACTCTTGGGAGTGAAGTATGCAGA
>JBGVAQ010000535.1:0-3687 GCA_045224775.1 Acutalibacteraceae bacterium
TTCTTTTTAGTTCCTCTGAAATACATAAGTATCTCATTTTCTATGCATCTTGATGCGTAACTTGAAAGCCTTATGTTTTTGTTGAAATTAAAGGTATTGACAGCTTTTATAAGACCGATAGTACCAATAGATACAAGATCATCGGGATCTGCACCGGTATTGTAATATTTCTTGACTATATGAGCAACAAGCCGTAGATTATGTTCAACGAGTTTGTTTCTTGCGGTCATATCACCGTCTGCGGCTTTTTGAAGGAGTTTTTGTTCTTCTGCTTCGGAAAGCGGTTTCGGGAATGCACCTGCACCTGTAACGTGCAGTATGAATACAAGCGGCAGTCTGAAAACGAGCTGGATAAGAAGATCAAGCATAGGAAATGTCACCTCATTGGATTTTATTTATATATATGTATTAAAAAAGCCTTGTTATTATTGATTTTAAAAAATGATTGACAAGATATGGTATTTTTGATATAATACTATACATGGAGTTAATGTATTGCATTCCATCTCGGCTGCTCTCACCGTGTAAAATTTAGAGGGCAATTTTTTGTTAAATGAATAATTTGTATGCGGGCGTGGCGGAATTGGCAGACGCGACAGTTTTAGGTGCTGTTACTTCGGTGTGCAGGTTCAAGTCCTGTCGCCCGCAGAAATGCCCTGACACTAAAGTGTCGGGGCTCAATGAATAGTGAATAATGAATAATTTATAATGAAGTTCCATGGGGCGTTTCTGTATTATTCATTATTCACTATTCTTTTTTCATTATTCATTAAAAATATAAAATGTCAGTCAGACAAAAGCCTATATCCGAAAAAATCGCAGGAGATGAATTCAATATGAAAAAACTATTTTCAGAAATACCGTATATCCAAAATGAACATCTGACTCTGATCTGACTGTGTAAGCTGATTTAGTGCTTTATTATAATAATAGTCAAAAGTTTACAGCAATGTGTACAAAAAATTCAACATCAATATATGTGGCAAAAAAAGCCTTGAAATAAATTGGGTATTATGCTATAATAAACTTGACTTTTAAGCTTTTTTGTGTCATATGTTTTATCTTTGACTGTGAATATGGATGAAATTCACAGTTATTTTAATATATAAAAAAGGGGGGCGAATGATCAGCTTTTGGCACGTAAGTTTTTGGTTTTTTAAGTGCATTAAAATGTACGAGAAAGGAGCAAATTATGAAAAAATCAAAACTATTAAGTAAGATCATTGCAGCGTCAATGGCTGTTGCTATGATCGGAGGAGTGGGAGCCAATACTGCATTCCAGTCTTACATCGGCGCTAACATATCTGTAAATGCTGTTGTTTATTCCTCACCTGTTGTTAAAGTCGGCGACTATCAGTATGTTCTTTACAGTGACGGAACAGCCGGAATAGTCGGTTATACCGGCACAAAGGATCGTTCAACAGAAAACTATGGTATGCCGACCGTTGTTTACGCAAAGGATGTTGACTCAAGTTGGCAGTATCTTAAAACATCAGGCAGCTATAATATTACTAAGCTTGAGGCAAGTGTTTTCAACGGCTGTAAATTCAAAACCTTGTCACTGCCAAGATATCTGGAGATTATTTTCGGCGGTTTTGTCGGTGCCGAAATCGGAGGATTTTTCATTCATTCAAGCAACTCATATTTCAGCAGCACATATTTCTCCGGTGCTTATGCTCTTTACAATAAGAGTAATACAACCCTCTACGCTTATCCGTCAAATCCGGAACTTTATGTAAGCGGTTTCGGTACTGCTACCAAAGGATTCCCGTCAACCCTTAAGAGAATTGAAAGTGAGGCTTTTGCTAACTGCAAGCTGAGCACCGTTACTATTCCTGCTTCCGTTGACTACATGGGTTATGAGGTATTCTACAAATCCAATGTCCATTATATTACCTTTAAAGGTGATGCTCCGGACTTTATTTATGAACCGGGTGTGCAGGTAGAAGATCACAGTACATTTGAAGGTGCTACCGGTCTTTATCAGATCAAGATCGAGGGTACCGGAGGCAAATACAGTACCGATAGCTACGGTAATCTCTATAATAAAGATAAAACCAAACTCGTACTCGTACCGCAGGGCAAGACATCAGCTTTTAATATTGCGTCTACCTGCACCGAGATCGGAAATTATGCATTCAAGGGTTCAAACTGCAAAGGTCCGGTTATTTATGATCAGGTCAAAACTATAGGTGAATATGCTTTTTCGGGTATCAAGTCCAATTTTATGGTTTATTGTCTTAAGGATACCCCGACAGATACCTTTGTAAAGAACCATAATATTCCATATACCTATATTTATGAATACACCACAGCAAGTGACGGCGTGACTATTACAAAGTATAACGGTCCGTACAGCAGTCCCGGTGTACCGACAAAGATCAACGGCAAGGATGTCATCGCTATCGGTAATGAGGCTTTCAAAAACAACGATACACTGACCGCTGTTTATTTGTACAGTCCGATTGCTAATATCGGTGACAAAGCTTTTTATGACTGTGACAATCTGGCAAAGGTATCTATGCCATATACCGTGACATATATAGGTGAGTATGCGTTCTATAGCTGCAATAAGCTTAATTTCACTACACTGCCGAGCAGACTTGAAAAGATCGGTATTTATGCTTTCGGATATTGTACTGCTCTGACAGATATAACCATTCCTAACAGCGTACAGCAGCTTAATTATTCTGCTTTCTACGGCTGTTCAAATCTTACTGGTGTTAACCTTGGCATAGGGCTGAAAACCATCGGTGCTTATGCATTTGAAAATACAGGTCTGACCAATCAGTACATTCCTAAGAATGTTACTGCTGTTGGCAGTTATGCATTCGGTTATAGCAAGCATACCCGTAATACCGCTTTTGAATATATCAGCGGTTATCCGGATTCTGCGGCTGAAACCTATGCCAAGAATAATGACATTACGTTCAAGCCTGTTTTAGAGTACACCACAAAGAACGGTGAGGTTACCATTGACAAATATACAGGCACCGATACTAACATTGTCATTCCTGCTACTATTGGCGGCAACCCAGTTACAGCTATCAAAGGCTATGCTTTCAATGGTGCTTTCAAGCTGACCTCTGTATCTATCCCGTCATCTGTTACCTCTATAGGCAGCTATGCCTTTGAGTTCTGCACAAGCCTGAAATCCATTACCATTCCGGCAAGCGTTAAGACCATCGGTAATGGTGCTTTCTATGGCTGTACTGCTTTAGCTAATGTATACTTTAATGAAGGTTTACAGATCGTTGGTGCTTATGCTTTTGAAAACACGGCATTGACGGCAGTTTCACTTCCCTTTACCATCAACTCTATAGGCAGCTATGCTTTCGCTGACAACTATGCTAATTCCACACATACCCCCGTTACCGGCTTTACTATTACGGGTTATGTTGATACTGCCGCAGAGACCTATGCAAACGATAATACACACATAACATTCAAGCCTCTTTACAAGACTTTCGCTAACACTTCTGTTATAAACAAGACATCTATAACACTTGGTGAAAGCGTTACAGTTACAGGCAGTGCGACCGGCGGCAAGAAACCCTATGAATATGCAGTTTACTACAGAAAGGGTACATCCGGTTCATACACAACTCTTCAGGACTTTAACACCGACGCAAAGGTTGACTTCAAGCCTGCATCTTCCGGTACTTATTCGGTTATGATAACCGCTTC
>JBGVAQ010000536.1:0-3162 GCA_045224775.1 Acutalibacteraceae bacterium
CAAAAAAATAAGCCTGTTCTTTTTGATGAGTGGCAGGATGCTCCCAAAATATGGGGTAGTGTCAGAACATATTGCGACAATAATCCAGAAGAAGTGGGGGCATTTTATTTGACGGGTTCCAGTTCAAAAATAGTTGATACTCCACATACCGGTACATTGAGAATATCCAGATTGGTTATGTATCCAATGAGTTTATACGAATCGGGAGAATCAAATGGTTCAGTAAGTTTAAAGGAATTATTTGATAATCCGAATTCGTTTACAGGTTGTACTTCAGATGCCACTCTTAATGATATCATTTTTGCAATATGTCGAGGTGGATGGCCAAGGTATCTGGTAGCCAAATCCAAAAAGGGAGAATTACTGGTTGCCAAAGAGTTGTTTGAACAGACATACAACAGCGATATTTCAAAAATTGATAATGTCAAAAGAAATCCTGTAATAGCCAGATTAATTCTTCAGTCATATTCCAGAAATATTTGCACTCTTGCAGATAATAGAACAATCATTGACGATGTTAAAGGAAATTATCCAATTTCAGAAACAACCTATTACGATTATATTTCTGCTCTGGAAAAACTATATATTGTACAAGATGTTGAAGCCTGGTGCCCTTCAATAAGAAGCAAAAGTGCAATAAGAGCGGGGAAAAAGCGTAATTTAGTTGATCCTTCAATAGCCGTTGCCGCATTAGGTGTGTCACCGGAATATTTCAATAATGACTTTAAAACATTGGGCTTTCTATTTGAGTCGCTATGCATTCGTGATTTGAAAATATATTCTCATGCCAATGACGGAAACCTATCATATTACCATGACAGGTATGGTTTGGAGGCAGATGGTGTTCTTCATCTGGAAGATGGGAGATATGCTCTTCTGGAATTCAAATTGGGAGAAAGCGAAGTTGATGAAGGAGCAAAACATCTTTGTGAAATAGAAGGACTGATTAAAGAACACAATGCTAAAGAAAAACAAGTTCCGCTTCGTTTGCCTGATTTGAAAATAGTCATCACGGCAACAAAATATGGATACAAAAGAGAAGATGGAGTGTATGTCATTCCTATTGGCTGCTTAAGGGATTGAGTTTGCGCAAACAAGGGAATAAAATATACAAAGTAACCTTTTTTGCAAAAGGAGAAAAACATAATGTCTGAAGAAATAGTTGAAGTTAAAGAAAAAAAGGGCGTCAGCAGACAGAAGGTAATTGTCAGGACCAGTATTATAGGAATAGCAGCCAATGTGCTGCTTGCCGGTTTCAAAGCATTTGTCGGACTTATATCCAATTCAATTTCCGTTATACTTGATGCGGTCAACAACCTGAGCGACGCACTTTCGAGTGTCATAACAATAGCGGGGACAAAACTGGCGAACAAAAAGCCTGACAAAAAGCATCCGTTTGGTCACGGCAGAATAGAATACCTGACGGCGACCCTCATTTCCATAATAGTGCTGTATGCAGGTGTTTCGTCTCTTGTGGAATCCATAAAGGCAATAATTCACCCGTCAAAACCTGAATACCCGGTATGGTCGCTGGTAATAATAGGAATAGCAGTCGGAGTAAAGATTTTCCTCGGCATTTACGTAAAGAAGAAGGGCAAAGCGGTCAATTCGGATTCGCTCATAGCGAGCGGAACAGATGCAATGATGGATGCAATAATCTCATCTGCAACTCTTGTGGCGGCATTGATTTTTTTCTTCTTCAAAGTCGCACTTGAAGCATATCTCGCTGCTGCGATTTCAGTATATATAATCCGAAGCGGATTCGTTATTTTAAAAGACACGCTGTCCCAGATACTCGGAGAGAGAGCAGATTCTGATCTGACGACAAAGATAAAGAAGAAAATAAACTCGATAGACGGCGTAAATGGCACATATGACCTTATCTTGAACAACTATGGTCCCGAAAAAACTCTTGGATCTGTCCATGTGGAAATAAACGCAGACATGACTGTGGAAGAAATAGATCAGCTGCAGAAAGAGATCCAGTACGAGATATATTCGGAATTCGGTGTCATCATAACTGCTGTCGGAATCTATTGTGCAAGCGAAAAAGATGAAGTCAGCAGGGAAATGAAGAGATTTGTATATCAGACAGCTCTGTCATATCCAAATGTAAAGGAAGTTCATGGATTTTTCTACAACAAGGAAAAGAAGCATATTCGCTTTGACGTAGTAATAGGGTTTGAGAGCAAAGACAGAAAAGAAGAACTTGAAGATATTGCCGGAAAGGTGAAAGAAAAATATCCGGACTGCAATGTATTGCCGGTTCTTGACGATGATATTTCCGACTAGAAAAAACCGATTAATTAACGACTACAAAATTAGCATATTTTAAAATAGCCTATTTTGAAATATGCTATTGATTTTTGCCAAAAATCGTGATAATATAACCACAGACAAGGTGGTGATACAATGTTCATCGGACGAGAAAAAGAACTGAAAATACTTGAGAATAATTTGAAACTGGATTCTCTGAAGTGCGTATTGGTATACGGCAGAAGAAGAATCGGAAAGACGGAACTGATCAATGAAGCAATAAGGCTGTCTGGAAAACCATGTCTTTCTCTTTTGGCCAGGAAAGTACAGTCAAATATCAATCTGGAAGATTTCGTACGCGATTCAAAAGAATTCATAAAACAGCCCGGTTTCAATCCAACCAGTTTTTTTCAGTTTTTTGTTGCAATGCTCGAATACAGCAAAAGCAATCCTTTTGTATTATTTATCGATGAGTTCTGCTATCTGAAGGAAAATGAGAATTCAATAGATTCTTCACTGCAGAAAGCAATGGAACTTTACGGGAAGGATGCGAGAATAACAATCATTCTGTGTGGCTCATACATTGATACAATGAAGCAGCTCATAGACACAAACGCTCCATTATACGGAAGATTCAATGATATTATAAATCTACATGTTTTCGATTACCTCGATTCAAGCAGGTTCTACTCAGATTTATCCAATGAAGACAAAATAAAATACTACTCAGTATTCGGCGGAACCGCATTCAATATAATAAAGCTCGATTACAGCAAATCGTTCGAAGAGAATGTAATTGAAACACTTGTCGCAAATGAGTCATTTTTTGAAAAGGAAATTAATCTTGTTTTGCAGAAGGAACTTCAGAAAGAAGAAAACACCAACAGTATTTTCGAGCTCATTGCC
>JBGVAQ010000537.1:0-3152 GCA_045224775.1 Acutalibacteraceae bacterium
GGCAATCTGTCAGAGAATGTCAAGGCAGGAACACTCGTGAATATCGTTACCGGCAAGTGGGCGGCGATAGGTCTTGAATACTTTGAGCGAGGAGCAATGAGAGCTCTCGGCGCTGCGGCATCCCATGCCGAAAATGAGACCGTTTCAACCATACTCACAAAAACAAAAAGACTGCTCGGCAATCCTCAGTCAAATGCCCTTGCCGATATCAAACAGCTTTGTATGCAGATGAACACAAAGCTTGATTATCTGATCAAAACTGCCAGTGAAAATAATACGTATGTAAGCAAGCGTCTTGATCAGATAGACCAGAAGATATCCCGCAGCGACTATAATGACTGTATCAGCAAAGTAAAAGACATTGACGGCGACTCGGAGTTTATTATCGGAAAATTCATGACTTTGCTTACAACAGTTGATAAGCTTGATGTTGACGATCAGCAGTCGATAAAGGCTCTTCAGCTTGCTTATGAAGATCTTTACAGCATCTATGAATCAAACACAAAGCCCGGTTCCAATCCGAATTATTTGGGAAAGCAATTCAATTTCACTCAAGATGCCGAAAAGCTTGCTTCCCTGCTCAGTACATACAGTTATTCTTACACACGCTCCGATACTATAGATTACACTATCGATCCGGCCGATAAGGGTAAATACGACAGCAGAAAAAACAGCTATGAAAATTGGGGCAGTATTATAGGCGGTCAGACGGTTATCGAAAATTATTATGATATCCTCAAGCTTTCATGTGCTTTTGACCATGAATTCACCTCATGCATGACCTCGCAATATAATTATCTTTCCGGCGTTGCAAGCAAATTTATAGAAGCGTATGCCCTCTACGTTTCTTATTATGCACAGCTCGTTTATTCGGAGACCTCCGACGATCCGGAAATCGAACGCAACAAGCAGAAAAGCCTCGATCTTATCTGGCAGGAATATGACAGGTGCACTTATATAATCCTGCGGGCACTGGCTCAGATGGTAGACCTTCACAGCAATCGTCTGCAGGGTGCTATGCGTGAATATGACCTTAACAATCTTGTCTATTTCAATGGTGTCAAGGATAAGATCAACGCCGTTTCGGTTATGAACTCGGTTGATGACCGAAACTGCCATTTTGATCATAATTACAACAGCAGTAAGAAAAAGACCGGCACTCCCATGCAGGTCTATATGGTACGCCCGTATAATTCCAATACCACATATATTTTAAGAAAATCAAACAATTCTCAGCAGACTATAAAAATGGAAGATCTTGACTTTTTAGCTGCGGAAGAAAATATGTGGTGGGGCAACTGCGAAATGAACGGCTACACATGCGACTACTACAATCTTGCGATGATAGACGCATCATCCCCCACAGGTATCAAAATAGCCAGAAGCGGCTCTGATGTCCGTCCGCTTTACTGTACAAACGCTTTTGAATCTGCCGGCAGGGATCTCAAAACATATCTGACAAGTCACGGTGCTACAGACATACCGAATATGGGAACGTCAAATCCATGGATACTGACAAATATCTGCGAATGGAACCCCAGTGTTTCAATGTTCGGCAACCATGATGTAGATATGACATTCCTTGAACTGCCACAGTATCTTACACAGGATACGATCATCGGTACTCATCAATTTGACATGGAAGATGACGATAAAAAAATCAACGGCAAGGACGTTACAGTCATGTATTTCGGTGAGCCGGTAGTTTCCTTCTATACCCCGAACAGTGCCGGAGCTTCCTATGAATACTCATCCGCAAGCGGTTCTTCGGTCGTAGGCGGCAGAAACGTATTCAAGAGCGGCGAAGTTGTTACTGTACGCATCAAGCCGGACTCCGGAAAATACATAAAGAGTCTGAAGCTCATCGACAAGCATGCACAGGACGAAAAGAGATCCGATAACGTGCTTTATACCTACATCAGCGAAGAAGACAAGCTTTACAGCAGTGACTGCGGTATTTATCCCGATAAGGACGGCTATTATAATTTCAACATCAATGTTCCTTTCAGGGATGCCAAAGTAGAGGTTTCCTACGGAGATTCTCCCACAAAGGTTCACAAGGTCAAACTTGTGGAAAGCGAGACTATCCCCGAATTTGCAGCATATGATCTTTACTATGACCATGACGGCGGAATACTTCTGTTTGACAATTTCAGCAACGAATCAGAACAGAATTTCGACACAGGTTCGACAGTATCCGTTGCAGTAGTTCCCTACAAGGACTATTCCTGCACAGGTGTTGTTGTAACGGATGCAAACAACAATGAGATCAGTGTTTCTGTTGTTCCCGATGACGATTATCTCCGTCTCGGAGATGCTCAGGTCAATTACTCCTTCACAATGCCTGATTCGGATGTAACAGTAAGAGCCGTTTACGGAGAAGCAAAGTATGTTACTCTCGTTCAGCCCGAAAACGGTCATGCTCATCTTTATTTTGAGAAGAGCACAGGTATTTCGGATTCAAAAACGCAGCTGAGAGCATACAGCCCGGACTCCATTGTAAAAATCCAGATGACCGCAGATAAAAAATATACGATCACAAAGGTAGATGTCATAAACGAGAGTACCGGCAAAGCTATAGACTGTAATCTTGAAAGTGACTTCATTTTCTTCACAATGCCGCCGGACAACGTTACCGTTACCGCACAGTGTGAAAGTGTCAGCGATGACAGCCACTGCATATCAGTTGATTCCGACAGCATCGACAGGCTCACTCTGACCGACAGAACGGGTGCTCCCCTTAATATTACGGGGCTGAAAGCCGATCCCGGAACTGCCGTATATTTCAAAACTGCCGAAACAATCCCCGTAAGTGCTGTCAAAGCTTATGATCCGGCTCATAATTCCGTTCCTTTCAAAAATGAGGGCGGCAGTCTTTACAGCATTGTAATGCCTCAGACGGATGTTACTCTTGATGTACTCATATTTACTGTCTCCATGGATCAGGAATCCTATGATCTGAGCCTCAGGTTCACAGACGCAAACGGCAATGCAATGGACGGTGTTATGGCAGTTGAAATGGCATACAACGAAACAGTATATCTCAAAGACGATTTCAGCTTTGAACACAAGATCAAAGCCTATGATAAGAACGATAAGGAACTCGACGTTTCGTCACAGACTACCAACAGATTTACTTTTACCGTTCCGGA
>JBGVAQ010000538.1:0-4664 GCA_045224775.1 Acutalibacteraceae bacterium
TTTTGCAAAGACTGAATTACAGATAATTGAGATTCAGTTGGGAGATGATATCAATGTACAGGATAAACAGAAATTTCCTCTCGACTAATATACATAAACCGTTTCTTCTGAAACCTGTCGGCAAGGACTACCTTTGGGGCGGCGACAGGCTGAATTATGATTTCGGCAAAAACGTTCCACTCTCACCTCTTTCGGAAACATGGGAATGTTCAACTCACCCTGACGGACCAAGTATGGTTGTAAGCGGAGTGTTTGAGGGGTTATCTTTGCCGGAGGTGCTTAAATTACATCCGGAATTTCTGGGAACTCACCCGAGAACACAGGGAGAACTGCCGATTCTCATAAAGTTTATTGATGCGAAAAAAGACTTGTCTGTACAGGTTCATCCGAATGATGAATATGCGAAAGAGCATGAAAACGGACAGCTCGGTAAAACCGAAATGTGGTATGTGCTTGACGCTTCGCCGGATGCAAAGTTAGTTTACGGTCTGCACCACAAGACAACGCCGGAACAAATGCGAAAGGCGATAGAAACAGGTACGCTTGAAAAATATCTCCAGAAGGTATATATAAAAAAAGATGATGTATTCTATATTGAGGCAGGAACAATTCACGCTATCGGAGCAGGTGCACTTATAGCAGAGTTACAAGAAAAATCAAATCTGACATACAGGCTGTATGACTATGACCGTAAAGACAAAAACGGCAAGAAACGTCCTCTCCATGTTGATAAGGCTTTGGAGGTAGCAAACCTTGAAAGCAGCAATGAGCCTCACCAGCCTATGAGAGTGTTGAAATATCAACCCGGTTGGGCGAGTGAGCTTCTCTGCCGATGTAAATATTTTCAGGTAGAACGTATCATGCTTAACACAGAAACTAATCACAACATGGTACAGATGCAGGTAGGCAGCATTTCATTCAATGTATTACTTTGTGTTGGCGGATGCGGTGTGATCTTCTACGGAGATGAAGCATTGCCGTTTTTCAAGGGCGATTGTATCTTTGTTCCTGCAGATTCTGTTGAAATGCACATTCACGGCAAAGCCTCACTTCTAAGAGTGAGCTGTTAGGAGGATTATTATGGATTATATGAAAGAATATAAGCGTTGGTGCGAGCTTGCAAAGGGCGACAGTGACGTTGAAAACGAGCTTGTAGCTATTGCGGATGATGAAATGAAAATAGAGGATGCCTTTTACCGTGACCTTGCTTTTGGTACGGGTGGTCTGCGTGGTGTGATTGGTGCGGGTACTAACCGTATGAATATACATACCGTTGCAAAAGCATCGCAGGGATTAGCGGATTATATCATAAAAAACTTTTCTGAAAACGAAAGAAAAATTGCTGTCAGTTATGATTCAAGAATAAAGTCTGATTTGTTTTCAAAGGTTGCGGCAGGAGTTTTTGCAGCAAACGGTATCAAGGTTTATATTTATACCGAGCTTATGCCGACACCATGTTTGTCTTATGCAGTGAGAGCATTGAAATGTGCGGCGGGTATTATGGTAACAGCATCGCATAATCCGTCCAAGTACAACGGATACAAGGTTTACGGTGCTGACGGCTGTCAGATAACAACAGAAGCTGCCAAGACTATACTTTCCGAGATAGAAAAGCTTGATATTTTTGCTGATGTAAAGACAAGTGATTTTGAATCCGGTATTAACAGCGGCAAGATCGAATATATCAGTGATCAGGTCTATACTGATTTTGTAGAGGAAGTCAAAAAGCAGTCTGTACTTTCTGAAAGTGATGAGATAGACAAAAATGTTGCTATTGTTTATTCACCGCTTCACGGAGCAGGTCTGAAGCCTGTTCTCCGAACACTGAAAGAAAGCGGCTATACCAACATTACAGTTGTCAAGGAGCAGGAAGAGCCTGACGGCAATTTCACCACATGTCCGTATCCTAATCCGGAGATCAAGGAGGCAATGTCACTTGGCATGGAATATGCCGAAAAGTACAATGCCGATTTATTGCTTGCAACCGATCCGGACTGTGACCGTGTTGGTATTGCCGTAAAGACACCGAAAGGTAATTATCAGCTTTTGTCCGGCAACGAAACGGGTATGCTGTTGCTTGACTATATCTGCCAGAAGCGGATTGAAAACGGAAATATGCCGGAAGAACCTGTATTCATAAAAACTATAGTTACGATTGATATGGCTGAACGAATTGCTGCAAATTACGGTGTGCGTACAGTGAATGTCCTGACCGGTTTCAAGTTCATCGGTGAGCAGATAGGACTTCTTGAAAAGCATGGTAAGGAAGACAGCTATATTTTTGGTATGGAAGAAAGTTACGGCTATCTCAGTGGTGGTTATGTCCGTGACAAGGATGCTGTTGACGGAGCTTTCCTTATTTGCGAGATGTTCGCTTATTATAAGACTCATGGTATCAGCCTTATCAACAAGCTGGAAGAGCTTTACAAGAAGTATGGCTATTGTCTGAATACACTCCATTTCTATGAATTTGAAGGTTCTGCAGGTTTTTCAAAGATGCAGGGCATAATGAAGGATTTCAGAGGAGATATTAAAACTATCGGCAGTAGAAAAGTAGAGAAGGTTCTGGACTATGCAGAAGGGCTGGACGGTCTTCCAAAATCAGATGTCTTGAAATTCCTGCTTGAAGGCAATTGTTCCGTTGTTGTTCGTCCGTCAGGCACAGAACCCAAGCTGAAAACGTATCTGTCTGTTTCTGCTGACACTATGCAGGATGCCATTCACGGCGAAAAAGAAATCTGTGATGATCTTGACAGGTATTTTGCATAAATGACTGAAAATATAAAAAGGGTAATCACTGATATTCTGACAGCGTTTTATCAGCCGTTCTGGTTTGCACTTCTATTGGCAGTTGTCTTTATGTTTGCGTATAAGTGTAACGCAAATCTGAAACAAGCTTTCAAAAAGTGGTTTTCATGGTTCAGGAAGGAAAAACAGTTTCGTAGGGTATTTTATCTGGCATTTTATACTGTTATGGTGTTATTCCGCACATTATTTGATCGTACACTGTTTGAGAATCCGCTTTCAAACGTTTTTGGGGAATGGGGTTTTTATGAAGAGGTAAACGGGCAGCCAGTTTTTAATGCCAATGTCCCTGAAAATATTATAATGCTTGCACCGTTTATAATTTTACTCTTTGTGTCATTCAAAGAAAAGTTCTTCAAAGATAAAGTAATCTTTCTCAAAGTGCTTGGACATTCATTTGTTATTTCGTTTTTGTCATCCCTGACGATTGAAATGCTGCAATTATTGCTTCATTTAGGTACCTGGCAGCTGTCGGATCTGTTTTATAATACATTAGGCGGTGTAATAGGAGGGATGCTCTATTTTATTGGCTATAAAATCAAGCATAGGCGGAGAGTATCAAAATAGGTAGCAGATAGGGGGAAAACGATATATGACAAAAGAAGAATACCACAAGGCGATTGATGGAGTAATATATCTATCCGGTTGTGTTGTAAACGGATATGTGCCAGCCAAAGAGCATGTTGCTTCCGTTAATCTGGAACACCTCTATACCGCTGCCAGCAAACATAATCTTTGCGCCATCGTAGGATATGCACTGGAATCGGCGGGTATTTTCGATAATTCTTTTATTCAGGCCAAAGCCAAAGCAATACGCAAAGTTGCCGCTATGGAAATTGACAAGGAACTGCTGTTTGAACGCTTTGAACAGGAAAAAATCTGGTATCTTCCATTGAAGGGTACGGTTATCAAAGACTTATACCCTTCCATCGGGTTGCGTCAAATGGCAGATTTTGATATTTTATTTGACCGCAAGTATCAGGAAAAGGTAAGAGATATCTTTCTTGAACTTGGCTTTACTTGTGAGCACTACGGCAAAGGCAATCACGACGTATATTTTAAGAAACCGGTGAGTAATTTTGAGATGCACACAGATCTGTTCGGCTCAAATCACAAGAAAGAGATTTATGAATACTATCGTGATGTAAAACACCTGATGCAAAAGGATGATAACAACAAATACGGATATCATTTCAGTGACAATGATTTTTATGTTTACATTTCTGCCCATGAATATAAGCATTATAGCAGCGGTGGAACAGGACTTCGTTCCCTGCTTGACACTTATATTATTTGGAAAAAGCTTGGTGACAAGTTGGATGGAGATTATATAAGGTCTGAAACGGATAAGCTTGGTATTACCGCCTTTGAACAAAACAATAAAAAGCTTGCACTTGACCTTTTCAGCGGTAACGAACTATCATCAGAAGAACAGGAAATGCTTGCGTACATTGTCTTTTCCGGTACATACGGAAATATCAAAAACAGTGTTGACAATAAGGTTCAAAAATATGGCGGCGGTAAAAAAGGTAAACGAAAGTATATCTTATCAAAGCTGTTTTTGTCAATGGATGAAATAAAGGCATATTATCCGTTTTTCTACAAGCACAAAATATTGCTGCCGGGGTTGTTTTTTTATAGATTGGGGAAGGCTGTTACCGTCAGCCGCAAGAAAACAAAAGCACAATTAAAAATTCTCAAAGAGAATAAAAAGCGGAGTCAGAAAAAGGTCTGACTCCGCTGATAAAATATTTACTTCAAGCAACTACAGAGTTTGGATGGTAACCGTCAAATCCGCATCGTCTTTGTCCCCGAATTCTGAAAAAGTATAATAAACTCCAAGTAAACATTCAGACTAA
>JBGVAQ010000539.1:0-3519 GCA_045224775.1 Acutalibacteraceae bacterium
TATCATTTGTGAGTGCGTTTGTCAATTTTTTTTTGCATTTTTCCGCTTTTTATCAGTGGTGCGAGTCTTTTGCAGTACAAGCCTTAAAAAATTTCTTCCGAACTGTTAAAAAAACAGTTCCGTAAGCATATATAACTCAGAACGGAGGTGAAAGATATTATGAAGCCATTTATAAACTTTACAAATCATCATTCATCACAATGGAGTCAGAAACAGACAGAATATGCCCGCAGATACGGCGAAATTGAAAATATCCCCTTTCCGGACATATCGCCTGATCTGACAAATGATGAACTTTATTCCCTTGCTGAAAAATACGTTCTTATCCTGCTGTCAAAAAAACCTTGCTGTATCCTGTGTCAGGGCGAAAGCGTATTTTCAACACTTATAGTTTCAATGCTGATAAAAAAACATATTCCGGTAGTTGCAGCTGTCAGCAAAAGAACTGTAAAGGAAAGCACTAATGAAAACGGTCAGACAATCAAACATGCCATATTTGAATTTACAGGTTTCAGAAAATATATATTCGACTGCCCTTAAAAGATATCTGATTTTTTGTGTAAAAAGCATTGACAATTTTTTCGATAATGCTACAATAAACTGTAAGGTTTGTACTAAATTTTTCAAAAATACGAGGTGATAATATTGAATACGACAGTACAAAAGGTTGTTGAATATGTATTTGACAAAATTCTTTCTCCTGCTGATATAAAATCATCTGATGATTATCCGGAAGCAATTTGTTCGTTTGCTTCTCAAATTGCCGCAGGAGAACAAATCATAACAGCGGAAAAAAGAGGGATTTCTTCAATATTTGATATGCTAAATGTAAGGCAGGGAGAAAAAACTTTCGGAAATATACTCAGCTATGACGATAAAAAAAGAGTATTTATCCGCCGCAAACCTGATACTGAAAATTCAGAAAAAAGCACTTTATGCGATGTTGATGACATAAAGAAAAAACTGTCCGAAATCGACGGTATCAGCCGGAAATTTGCATTTCTGAAACAAAATGCCGCAGATATCCCCTGTACCAAAAGCGGCGAACTGTCACTGTACGCATATTCAAAACTCCGGACAGCCTTTGCATCTGCACTGGCACTGTACTATGAAGAAAATGGATATGATAAAAAAGATAACATCTCGGGTGAAAACTCCCTTGTACTGTATACAGCAGATTTTTCGGGAATACAGAATTTCATTTATACGATCATCAATGAAAAAGCACTGAAAACGCTCAGGGCAAAATCATTTTTCATTGAGCTTGTTATGGCACAGCTTACTTCCGAAATAATCGACTGCTTTGGTCTGACAGAGGCAAATGTTTTGTACAGCGGCGGCGGACATTGTTATATGCTCCTTCCGGCTGTAAACGGATATAAGGAAAAGCTTGACCATCTGCATGATATGCTGAATCAATGGAGCATGGAAAATTTCAGCAACAGTTTATCTGTAGTATGGGAAACTCAGGAATGTTCACCGGATGATTTTTCAAATAAAACCGACAAAGCATATAAAAATCTTTTCAGCGGTCTGTCGGCAAAAATGGCAAGAAAAAAGCTGCGTAAATATTCCCCCGCAGAAATCATATTTATGAATAAGACAGGTAAATCTGCGGACGGAAAAAGAGAATGCAAGATCTGCGGTGCATCATCGGAAAAAGTAAGCTCCGGTAAAGAAAACATCTGTGAATGGTGCTATACTTTCAGAGAAATGTCAGAAGTCATAATGGACCGTGAGCAATACTTTGCCGTACTGAAAGATCCGTCAGAAAAAGCCGTACCGTTTTTCTCATACAACGGCAAAGCTTATTTTTCCTATGGAAACAATGAAGAAATTTACGAGCAGATTAAAAATGATAACATCATAAGAATATTCTGCAAAAACGAAGAACCGTCAGGTCCTATCGGACAATACCCCGACATTCATATTATTGATGTATGTGATTATTCCGATAATAATATGCTTGAAGAAATGGTTAAAGAATCGGAAGGCATAAAACGTCTTGGTGTTTTGAGAATGGACGTTGACAACCTCGGCAGTACATTTATTTCAGGCTTCAATATAAAGGATAAAAACGGAAATATCACTGATGAAAGCTATGTAAATATCGGCAGGACAGCCGCCCTTTCTTCACAGCTTACAAGTTTCTTTAAAAATAATCTGACACATATCCTTGAACGAAATAATTATCATATCAGTGTGCTTTATGCAGGCGGTGACGATGTATTTATTGTAGGCTCATGGGATAATGTGATAGATGCAGGTATAGAAATAATCAAAGAATTCAAGGATCTGACAGGCGGAAAGCTTTCCGCATCGGGAGGTATAGGTATTTATACCGCTAAATATCCTGTTGCCCGCTTTGCCGCAGAAACAGAACTCCTTGAGGCATGTTCAAAGAAAAATCCGGATAAGGATTCTGTAACACTGTTCTCAAATGACGGAAGTCAGACATACAGCTGGCAGGAATTCAGTGAAAAAGTAATCGGAGAAAAGCTGGAACTGCTGAAACAGTTCATCAAAGGTGACAGTCAGAAAGGAAACAGCTTCCTTTACAAGCTTCTTGAATACCTGAGAGGTATTCCATCTAATGAAGAAAATAAGGGAGAAAAAATCAATATTGCCCGTGCCGCTTATCTTTTAGGGAAAATGTGTGATGAACTCAGCGGCAATAAAGAAAGCAGAAAGCAATTTTCCGAAAAAGTATTCGGCTGGATAACTTCCGATTCCGATACGGACAGAAAACAGCTGATAACAGCGATAAATATTTTTGTATATCAAGAGAGGAGAATGAAATAAAATGGCTGTAAAAATATCATATTATGAAGAATTGGAACAACTCCAGAGTCTGTCCGAAAAAGACATGATCACTGAAGAAAACTATCTTAAAATTGCATGGAAAGGTCTTGAATATTTTAAAAAAAATAAAAAAGAACTGCCGGATAAAAAGAGAATAACTTCTTCAAAGCTTCGTTCAATGTACAGCAAACTTTGTGATATAATTCTCAATAAGACAGATTTGGAAGATGAGAATCTGAATAATAGTGAATTAGCTGATTTGAAATTGCTCCGTATTCGTATCGTTTATAACATGGGTCGAGATGAAGCGGTAAAACTTTTTATGAAAGAAACGCATCTTTTTGCCTTTTTGAAATATGTTGAAGATAATCCTAGCAGAAAGAATTTTGACCTTTTCTGCAAATACTTCGAGGCACTTGTTGCCTTTCACCGTTATCTTAATCCAAAAGAAAATTAAGGAGGTTTTATAAAATGGATCGTGAACTTAAAAGAAAAATCATCATAAAAACAGATATGAAAATATTGACAGGACTGCACATCGGAGGTTCAAATGCCTATTCTGCGATAGGTACGGTTGACGCACCTGTAATACGTTCTTCGGACAACAAGCCGATAGTACCCGGAAGCTCACTTAAAGGAAAACTCCGCAGTCTGTTGGCTGCTGTAAAGGATACAAGAGAAGAATACAGGGATATTAAAAAAGACAAAAAACTTATC
>JBGVAQ010000540.1:0-3143 GCA_045224775.1 Acutalibacteraceae bacterium
AAATATTTTCTGAGTATCTCCGTAACCGCACTGTCTATCCTATGAGCAACATAAGCGGATTGACCATCACAAGCACCTCGTTTCATAGCTTTTGCAGTGCAGATATACCTTTGCCGCCTATTGGCACATTCTGTTCCGTCAGTTCTGATATAGCGGTCAATATAACTTGTCGAAACAAGTTTCTGACCGCAGTGTCCACAGTAAATATTGCCGGACAGAAGTGTGATTCCTTTTGTTGTTCTTGCGATTTGCTGCTTCTGATCGTTTTTCTGTGAACGCTGCTGCAAGATAAACTGTGCCTGATCAAATATGTTTTGGTCGATGATCTGCAGTCTTTCAAGCCGCTCGGATTCTACACCGCCGGATACCATATAGCCACAATACAGTCTGTTTCTTAGAATTCTATTGATTGTATTGCATTGGAACTTGCTGCCGGTGTGTGTCCTGATTCCCTGTTCATTAAGCAGTTCAGACATCCGATAGGAGCCATATCCCTGCTTGACTGTCATATCAAATATCATCCGGATAATTTCAGCCTCATCATCGTCAATTACGATTTCCATCAGCTCTCTGCCCTTTTTGTTGATCGTTCCGCTTTTGATAAGTTTGTATCCGAACGGAGCAACACCTCCCGTAAATTGACCATCCATCGTCATTTGGTTCAGACGTGTCTTAACACGAGCGGATGTCTTTTGGCTTTCGCCGTTAGCTTGCCAGAATCGGATGTAGTTCATCAGCTTGTCAACGTGGCTGTCCATTCGCTGTTCGCCTTCGTTGACGCTCCACACTTCGATTCCATGCTTTATGAACCATTCCACTACAAACGGTGTTTCATCATCAATCCTGCCGATCCTGTCGAACATGAATACCAGCAGTACATCAAACTCTTTCTTTTCTGCCGCCTCCTTCAAGTCTTGAATGGCATCTCTGTCGCTTGCCGATATTTTGAAGCCCGATACCCCCTTTTCCTGAAACTCCTTGAGTATCGTCCAGCCGTTTCGCTGCGCAAAGTCACGACATGATGTTTTCTGCATGGGAATATCGTCCTTATCAACCTGACCTTTTGTCGAGACTCTGTACAGGCAATAAACTCTCTTCATCGTATCACCCTTTCCAATTGGTTTTTGCAACTCAACAATACTACAAGTTTTTCCGAATATCCAGACCAATTTTTCAGAAAGAGGAAGAATTTATCTGCGTCTGTATCCTCTTTTCAAAAGTATCCAGCAGGCTTTCTAAGACAATGTTTTCCTTGGAGATATTTCTCTTTTTTACAAAATAAACCGTCACAGAACAGCCGTTAAACTCTGTTTGAATGACATTTTCGGAATCTATCTCGTTTTCAGCCATATATTCCATATCCATACTTTCACCCTCATTTCACTTCAAAGCTGATTTTTACAGCCCTGTCAATCCTTCTCATAGTACCTTCATCAGCTTTACCAATGTAACCTATAAGTCTGCTCTTATCTATTGTTCTTACCTGTTCAAGCATAACAACCGACTGTCGTTTCAACCCCGGGATTTTAATTGCTATGTGCGTTGGCAAATATGCTTTCTTTTCTCCGCTCGTCACAGCAGCAATGATTGTTGTCGAACTGTAACAGTTGCCCTTGTCATTCTGGAGAATCAATACAGGACGGATGCCGCCCTGCTCGCTGCCAACAACCGGCGACAAATCAGCGTAATAAACTTCCCCTCGCTTTATATCTTCCTGCATGGTGCCTCCGTTCTTATGTAAGAGACGGCGGCAGAATTATTCTGCCGCCGTCTTGTTATAAACAGACATACTGCAAAGTGCAGTATGTCCGCGGTCAATCGTTTTGTATTTTACCGCTGTTTATCCACGATACCCTGCGGCAAGGAACACATCAGACAGTCATGGCATTGACCTCATTGGAATCTCACCACTCCGAGGATCTCTCGAAGCCGCCCCCATTGCTTGTGTCTGTGGCTGGACGGAAGTATCATTATCCCCTCTGCCTGTCATCGCCGTCTTTGCAGTGCCATGCAAAGTCCAAGTCCTGAAGGCTGATGCGTTCGCTTGTGTGGCTTGCCCATCCGGGCAGCAGAAGGAAAGTATCCGATGTGCTGTATATTCGGTTGTCAAAGAACAACGGAGAACTTTGAATTTTGTTCTCTGACAACCAAAGGAAAAAATCAGCATTTTGATACCCCTACGGTCACAAATAATTTTGATATTCACAAAAATTCGGCATTATATACAAAAACAGATAGAATCATTTGTCGATTCTATCTGTTTCAAAAACACATATTATTTTATTGCAACCCGATGAATTAAAAAGACATGCCACACAAATGATAACAGCCAGGTAATCAGAATGAACTACGTGTGTAAAACGTCTTCAATAGATAAGCGAGCTTCAAGGCATATATACCCTTAAATTTGCTAAAACAGCTTTGATTATCAACTACAGTTTACTATGATATTAAAGTCGGAAGAATAGTGTATGAAATATAATAATGCCTTTACTTTCCGGCAAAGCAGCTCTAAATTTTTGTGCAGGTCTTTCTGCGGTCTGCATATGCAGAAACTGCATTTATTATCATATACTGATTGTCTTTTTATACCGATTCAATCTGTTTTTGAGTAAATGGGAATGGAACCATTTTATCAACGATATCAAACAAACAATGATCAACTGTCAGAACATACCAGAATTTTGCTGTATCAAGATTTGAACCGGTTTTTATCCAGACGCCTCCCATAGTATTATTAAACGTAACATCAACTTTAATATCTCCGGCTGTCTTCTCTCCGCTATAATTATAGACATAATAATCATATTTCATTGACCTGAAAATTAAAGTGTTAATTACCTCATATCCGTATCCTTTGCGGTCGTCATTGACTAAGTATGCGTATGGAAACTGCTGCATACTACCCTTTTTTGAAAAGTAAACATCTGTTTTGTCACCGCTTGGTTCTGTAACAATTAACATTAGATCCAAATCCAGTGGTGATTTTCCCCATGAAAGAGAAACCTTGTACTGTTTCGGCAAAGCTTCTTTGACAGCCTTTTTAAACAAATCACAAGATTCATCACCGGGAATAAGTACATCAAAGAACGGTACTCTGTAAGCGTCAAAAGTAAAGCGTATTGAAAAACACGGAGTCAGGA
>JBGVAQ010000541.1:0-4801 GCA_045224775.1 Acutalibacteraceae bacterium
TGGAATGTTGGGTATTGGAATATGGAATGTTGGGTATTGGAATATGGAATGTTGGGTATTGGAATATGGAATGTTGGGTATTAAATCCCGAAACCCGCATAAATACTGGACTTTTTAAAACCGAAATCAATCTTTAAATTAATATTAAATCATATATTAAATCAATCTTCAATCATGTCGGAAAATACACAATTCCAAACACTAATTATATGCATTTATAAAATATAAAAAAAGATAATTACAAACATTTGTAATTATCATTGTATTTTACAAACACTTTTGCTATCATAATAGCAGAGGTGATATTTTTTATGGGCAAGACAGTAGGCTATGCACGAGTATCTACAAGCGATCAGAATCTTGACCGGCAGATTAAAGCCTTGGAACAGTATGTAGAGCCTGATATGATCGTCACGGACAAAGCAAGCGGAAAGAATTTGAACAGAGCAGGCTATCAGTCGTTAAAGTTCGGCATCGGAAAGCTTGTGGAGGGCGACATGCTTTATATAAAGAGCCTTGACCGCCTGAGCAGGAACAAAGAGGATCTGAAGAAGGAACTGCAATATTTCAACGACAAGGGCATCAAGGTCAAGATACTGGATATGCCCACCACAATGACAGACTTTCCGGCTGAACAGGCATGGATCGGCGACATGATAACAAATATCATGATCGAGGTGCTTTCAAGCATTGCCCAGAACGAGCGCGAAACCACAAGGCAGAGGCAGCTTGAAGGTCTGGCAGCCATGCCTACCGACACAGCAACCGGAAAGAAGATCAGCCGCCGCACCGGAAAACCAGTCGGCAGACCATCAATTACATATCCGAAAAAGTGGGACAGTGCTTACAAGGATTGGCAGGACAAGAAGATCACTGCACGGCAGGCAATGCGGCTGTTGAATCTGAAACCAAACTCCTTTTACAAGCTGGCAAAGCAATACAGTGAAAAATAAAATTACAGAAGCCATTCGTCCGTCGAAAGACACATGGCTTCTGTTTTTGTATGTGTATTTATACATAACAAGTCATTATTAATGATATAATTTTTTATATAACTTATAATATTAGTAATAATATAAAAATTAAATAATCATATTCAAGACAGATTTTTGAGAAATATTTTCATGTTCATTAATCGAATAGCTTACTGCATAAAGTGATATAGCAGACAGGAAATTTTAAGATTATTAAGAATTCCGATAGGATATTCCAAGCATTTACAGGAATACCCCTGAAACGAGCACAGAGGGCTCTGTAAGGAGCTTAAATATCAAATCAATAATTTCATACCTGAACACAAAAAATACTCTGAAACGCCTTAAAATGCGTTTTAGAACTATGTACAATATTTTTCCCGATGTATCAGAGCCGCCTGCTTTTTTTACTGCTCAAAACCGCACCATCAGACGGCACCGGAGCAACATCTGACTCAGTAAAGTAATTAAACATAGCGTAGAAGTCAAATCCGATCCTGCCGCCTGTTCTACCATTACGATTTTTTAGTATCACGGCTTCCACCTCACGGGGATTTTTGCTCTTTGCCTGATCTATGTCAAAATTCTTGTTCCCTACCCCTCTGAGCTGCAAGCCGATAAGCACGTCCGTAGAATACTCGATAGCCCCGCTCTCCTTGAACGCCTGCATTGATACCTTTACGCTGTAATTCTCGCGGTTAAAGGAGCTTATCACTATGACGGGAATTTTATAGTCCCTTGATAAACGCTTGAAGGTAAGTATCGCATTGTCTGTATTCTGCTTGTCCGTCCACTTCTCGTTCTTCGGAGAAAGTATCTGGAGATAGTCCACGATGACCACAGGGGGCTTGTGTCCGCTCTCTATATGCTCTCTGACCTGATCTACAATAGTTTCCGCAGTAACATCTCCCATCCCCTCTCTGATGAAGATATTTCCGGCGATCCTTTCATAGTCACTGACAGAATTTTTTATCAGTTCGCGTTCCGCCTGACAGTATGAGCTGTATTTCCCGCGCGCCATAATTCCTCTGGTAGTCTTGGCATACTGTACATTTCCCTTTGTCTTAAGAATCCTCTGGATCGTATTACGGCTGATGCTCTTGGCGATCAGCTCATTTTTAGACATTTCCAAAGAAAAAATAAGCACCTCATGCCCCTGAGCTGCGATCTGATCCGCCATCTGCAAAGCAAAGGTAGTCTTACCCAAAGAAGAAATAGCTCCTATTCCGTAAAGACCCTCATACAGTCCCCCGTCAAGCATATTGTCAAGAGCTTCAAAGCCTGTAGGAATGACCTCAGTATTGACACTTTCGGATATCCCGTCAACAAAATCCCGCAAAAATGCTTTTGCGGAAAACTGACCGTCATATTCCGTTCTTCTCTCTGCATTGTCATCAAGAACTCTTTGTTCTATAAGAACGTCAATATGCTTTATCCCATACATAACAGATCTGCTAAAAGTCTCCCGGTCATTCATCAACGCTTCATTGGGGTCTTTGAAACCGCCACAAGGATCATAGACGCAATACACTATACCACGCTCGTCAAATTCGGCTGTAAGCTCATTTCTTGCCTGTTCTCCGGCGCTGTCATTATCAAGAGCTATGATAAACTTCGGCTTATGCTCCGTTTTATCAAGAACCGAAAGAAAAAAACTGACGTTACTGACGCTCCCAAGCCCTACAGCGCTGTCATATCCGGCAATATCAATAATACTCAGCGCATCAAGCTCACCCTCAGTTACATACACGATATCACTGCTCTGTAAAGCTTTCTCGTTGAAAATATGTACCCTGCCGACCTTTGACTTTACATAGCTTTTCTGATTTTCCGGAATCTCATCATCGTTTCTGGTATCTCTTGCAAGATAAGATCCGGAAGAAGTGGGAATAATAAGTCTTGGAGAAGCTGGGGAACGAGAATTTTTCGGATGCTTCCATTCAGACACAAAGCCAACGCTGAAATGATCTAATGTTTCAGGAGAAATTCCCCTATGATAGCTCGTTTCACACAAATGCTCATTTGCATCCGAAAAGAAAGAGGTCAGATCATCTTCATCACAGTTTTCAACATCCGGGGCGGCGGAACCTTCCTTTGTGGCTGCCCCACTGTTTCCAATTACCGAAAGAAAAGAAAAAGTTTGGTCTGATAGAAAGTTTTTTCTTCTTTCGGTTAAAAAATCTATCTTCACATGATATTTATCGGCTAAATACTGAACCACCGAATTTTTAGAAATGTTTTCAATCTTTTCTGCAAGGTCAAAGATGTCTCCGTGCTGATGACAAGAGAAACAATAGTAATTTGTCCGATAGATAGTAAAAGCACCTGTTGAATTTGCTCCTGTACCACTGCCGCAAAAAATGCAGACAAACTTGTTTTTTTCTTTTGAGCGTTTGAGATGCTCTTCTGCATAATCGGGCAAGTACTGCTTTATAGTCTCGATCGCGTTCTGAAAGTCCACGGGCGGAACATTCCTTTCTATAACTACCGGAAGAAGAAAAAACTGTAGTTTCCGAATATCTTCCATAAGCTGAATAAATTTTTTTCTTCTTTTGGTTTTATTAACTACCGAAAAGAACAGACTATCGGTTTCAGATATCTATCCCATCTAAAATACTAAAACCATAAAAAGTAATATCTTTTTACCAAAAGATAAACCGAACCGTCCCCCTTGTCAAGAGGGGGACGGTGATGGTTACAAGTCTTATAATATCTTATAAGACTTAACGTTTTTTTGAGGTCCAGAAACACCTGTATTCATGCGGGTTTCTGGATAGAGGGTGTAACAAAAAATCGCCAGTCCGTAACAAAAAATCGCCAGTCGCGTAACAAAAAATCGCCAGTGGGCGACTGGCTACTTTTTGTTACATTGATCAGAATGTGATTATTTCTATCTCTCTTTCGGTAATTTTGAAGTCCTTTATCCATTCAAGCTCTTTGTAATGATTGAGTATTCTTTCTATCTTTTCAGGAAGCCGTGATTTTTTCATTCTGGAATCTATCCCGCATTTCTGATAGATAGTATCCAACAGAATAGTTCTTGTTATGTATTTGCTGTTTCTCATTTTTGATATTCTGGTAAGCAGGTAGTCTGAAAGCAGCAGATTGTCGTCTGTCTTACTGACGGGACTGTCAAGAACATTCAGAGGAAGTCTTGTTACCTGCTGTCTGTTTTCGGCAAAGGCAAAGAGTTTTGGTGCGTCTATTATCTTTATTGCACTTTCAACTATCTGACCTCTTGCATAGGCTGTGCACGTTTCTGTCGCCAATAGCGGGAATGTGGCTTTTATTCTTTCATATTTCGGATAAAGCTCATGTTCTTCGGTGGTGTCGATGGTCACTCTTGCCCGGCTGATAGTCTCAACGCTCTCCATTATCTTCTCTTTGATCTTTGCATTTGGTTTTCCCGTGTTGCCCATAGCCTTGTATATCTGTTCGGCTGTGATCACATCATTTCCCTGCTCTTTCAGATTGGCACAGGCATTCCATACCCATTTATCATATACGGTCAGTTCTCTGCTGATGTTTACGCCGTTCAGAGCTGCAAAATCCAACAACAGAAGAATACTTGCCTGCTTACCTTTTCTGCTGTCCTTATCGCTCTCTGCTTTCAGGTCTTTTACCTCTCCGACGGGGAACCCGTACCAAAGTGTAGAGTTTACCTTATCGAGCGGAAAACAAATACTGTCAAGCTTTTTTGTATCGACTTTTGGCAGTTCTCCGTTTTTTTGCCTGAAAATAGGAAGTGTATCAAAAATCTCAGGTCTTTTATAGTATTTGCAGGCCTTTTCATCAATAAGCTTTTCAATTTCTTCCAAGGGAAAGTT
>JBGVAQ010000542.1:0-4008 GCA_045224775.1 Acutalibacteraceae bacterium
TTTTGTGGCAACAGGCAAAAGGACAAAGCGTGTAATTCCCGCTTTTTGTCCTGCTGAAAGCAATTCTTCGGCTGTGCCTGTACAGGCAGGCTTGATATTGTAAAAATCGCCTGTTGCCTGAGAAGCCTTTTCGGCTATTTTATCAGGATAGATATGTGCATGAAAATCAATTATCTTCATCTTGTACTCCCAAATATTTTTTAAGCTCGTCAATATACATTTTGCCGACATGACTTAAACGGATATTCTTCTTCGTGATATATCCTATCCTCATTTTACTGCTCGGATGCTCACTGTCAGGTTCAAACGGTATCGCTGCAAAATCACTGCCGTTAAGCTCCTCACATATAATTCCGGAACAAAGCGTATAGCCGTTAAGCCCGACCATGAGATTCAGCATTGTTGCCCTGTCTGTTGCCTTTATTGTGCGTGGGTACTGGTAACTGCTGAGTATTTCCTCATCAAAATACATTGATCCGCTGCCGCCCTGTTCAAATGATAAACACGGGTACTGTACAAGCTCTTTAAAGCATATACTTTTGTTATTTGCAAGAGGATGCCCTTTCCAGAGATAAACATATGCATCACATGTTATAAGCTCCTGAAATACAAGCTCATTCGTTCTCATCATCTTTGTAAGAACCGGTGAATTGAAGTCGCTGAGATACAATATACCTACCTCACTTCTGAGGTTGCTCACATCTTCTATGACCTTCTGAGTACGGACTTCCCTTATAGCAAATTCGTATTCGTCAGTATTAAGCTGCTTTATAAGCTCGACAAAGCTCTTGACTGCAAAGGAATAGTGCTGTGTAGATACAGCAAACTTTTTCTTTATTCCTCCGTTTTCACTGTATCTTTCTGAGATAACTTCATACTGTCTGTAAAGCTCACGGGCATAAGGTATAAATTCAAGTCCGTCACTTGTAAGTGTAACTCCCCTGCCGCTGCGGTGAAAAATAGTAATACCAAGCTCCTTTTCAAGCTCCTTGACAGCTTCAGTAAGTGAAGGCTGCGAAATATACAGCACTTCACTTGCCTTATTGAAAGAACCACGCTCTGAAATAGTTATCACATAATGTATCTGCTGTAATGTCATAGTACACCTTTATTCATATAGATTTTTTGTAAAATAACGGTCGCCCCTGTCAGGGAAAATAACAACGATATTTCCTCTTGCACCGTCTGCTATAAGCTTTCTTGCAGCCGCAAGAGCAGCACCGGAAGATGAACCGGCAAATATGCCCTCTTTTTTAGCAAGCTCTCTTGCACCCTCAAAAGCTTCATCATCTGTCATTTTAACCACTCTGTCAACAAGTGACATATCCATAGTGTCGGCGATAAAATCATTTCCGATACCTTCAATATCATAATCGCCGTGTTCGCCGCCTCCCATTGTAGAGCCTACAGGATCGGCAAGTACTCCGACAATACCGCTGTTTTTCTCTTTAAGATACCTTACAACACCGGAATAAGTTCCGCCGCTGCCTGCACCTGCCACAAGATAATCTATCTTTCCGCCGAGATCGTCATATATTTCTTTGCCGGTCGTTTCATAATGAGCAAGAGGATTTGCAGGATTTTTGAACTGCTCAAGAGTTACTGCACCGTCAATAGAACTGCGTATCTCCTCAGCCTTTTTCCATGCACCAAGCATACCGCCCTCACGGGGTGTATTTATTATCTCAGCACCGAGTGCACGAAGAAGTGTCTGCTTTTCCTGCGAGAATTTTGTCGGTACAACGAATATTATTTTATATCCTCTGTTCAATGCAGCAAAAGCGATTCCAAGACCTGTATTTCCGGCGGTAGCTTCAACAATAACACCGCCCTTTTTAAGTATGCCACGCTTTTCTGCATCCTCTATCATGTACTTTCCGATCCTGTCCTTTACACTTCCGGAAGGATTGAAAAGCTCTAATTTTGCATAAAGTCTTACATCATCAGGAAGTCCGAGATGATTCAGACGTACAAGCGGAGTATTTCCTATTAACTGCTGCATGTCCTCATAAACTGCCATGATCAACCCTCGCTTTCTTCAATAGCCTGTGCAATGTCGGAAAGTATATCATCAATACTTTCGATACCTATTGAAAGACGAATAAGACCGTCTGTTATACCAACCTTCTGACGTACTTCATAAGGAATCGAAGCATGTGTCATGCTTGCCGGATGGCATACAAGGCTCTCAACACCGCCGAGACTTTCCGCAAGGGCAACAAGTTTAAGTGACTTGAAGAATTTTTTGATATCATAGTTTTCGTAAAGTTCAAATGATATCATAGCACCGCCGTTTTTAGCCTGTCTTTTGTTAATCTCATAACCCTGTGCGTCAGGAAGTCCGGGATAATATACCTTTTTGACAGCCTTATGCTCACTGAGGAATTTTGCAGCCTTCTCTGCATTTTCTACATGACGGTCAAGACGCACACCGAGTGTTTTAATACCACGGATAAGCAAAAAACTGTCAAAAGGCCCAAGTACACCGCCTGTGGAATTTTGTATAAAAGCTATCTGCTTAGCAAGCTTATCATCATTGACTACAACAAGACCTGCAACAACATCACTGTGACCGCCGAGGTATTTTGTAGCACTGTGAATAACAATATCTGCACCAAGAGTAAGAGGACGCTGCAAATAAGGTGTCATAAAGGTGTTATCAACAATAGAAAGTATATCATGCTTTGCGGCAAGTCTTGCGACCGCAGCTATATCTGTAACAGTAAGCAGCGGATTTGCCGGACTTTCTATAAGTATCGCTTTTACATCGTTAGTTATTTTTTTCTCAAGCTCCGGTATATTTGTAGTATCTTCGATTGAATAGCTTATACCGAAACGGCTGAAAATCTTATCAAGTACACGGAATGTACCGCCGTAAACATTGCTTGAAATAATTATTTTGTCGCCTGTATTGAACAGGCTCAGAACAGCACTTATTGCCGCCATACCTGAGGCAAAAGCAAAACCTGCTTTTCCGTGTTCAAGTTCAGCAATGAGCGCTTCAAGTGCGGCACGAGTCGGGTTGCCTGTACGGGAATACTCCCACTTCGGTGTTTCTCCGAGACCGCTCTGTTCATAGGTAGATGTCTGATAGATCGGTACGTTTACCGCTTTTGTGTATTCATCGCCATAAATACCCCCGTGAATAAGGGCAGATTCTATATTTTTATATTCTGACATAATTATTACTCCTTATATTTTAGTTTTTCTTCACTGTAATTTTCAAGCACACTGAGCATATTTTCAGCCGTTTTTTTTGCAGCTGCGAGATCGTGCTCCAGATAATTGCCGCATTCCTCTTTTTTGCTTCCGGATATTTCACCGTCAAAATCCGCAATAAACCTGAAACTGTCCTGTACGATTTTAATTGCCTGCCTATGTGAAACATTATCCCTGACAAGAAGATAAAAGCCGGTTCGGCAGCCCATAGGCCCTACATATATCACATCTTCGGATATTTCGCTGTTTCTTGCAAAGGTTGCAAACAGATGCTCTATTGTATGCAGTTCGCCGTTTCCGAGATAATCTCCGTTGTTAGGTTTTTTCATTCTTATATCATACGTCACAACATCGCCGTCAATACGGGAAATATACATTCCCTTTTCAAGCTTGTCATGATTTACAGTAAAGCTTGCTATTTTCTTCATCAGACTGCCTCCCTGAGATAATTTTCAAGATACCTTTCAAGCTCAGGTGCGAGATCTGTTCTCTCCCACGGAAGATCAATGTCTGTCCTTCCGAAATGACCGTATGACGCAGTACCGGAATATATCGGACGTTTCAGATCAAAACGCTCTATTATTTTTGAAGGACGAAGATCAACTGTGTTTTCAACTGCTTTTCTGAGAAGATCATCGGATGTTTTTCCTGTGCCGAATGTATTTACAAGTATTGAAACCGGACGGGCAACACCTATTGCATAAGCAAGCTGTATTTCCGCTTTATCGGCAAGTCCTGCCGCAACAATGTTTTTAGCAATATATCTTGCAGCGTATGCAGCACTTCTGT
>JBGVAQ010000543.1:0-5824 GCA_045224775.1 Acutalibacteraceae bacterium
AGGTCAAGCCAGCCCATTCTTCTCGGTCTGCCTGTTGTTGCACCGTATTCGCCGCCGTCGCCGCCTCTTTTTCTGAGTTCCTCTGCCTCATCTCCGAATATCTCACTTACAAATTCACCTGCTCCTACAGAGCTTGAATATGCCTTTACTACTGTGATGATATCCTTTATTGCATACGGCGGTATTCCGCCTGCGCCTACTGCTCCGTAGCCTGCTATTGTATTTGATGATGTTACCATCGGATAGATACCGAAGTCTGTATCCTTGAGTGAACCAAGCTGTCCTTCAAGAAGTATGTTCTTGTCAGCCATTACAGCATCATGTACAATATCAAATGTATTTGCGGCATAAGGTGCAAGTGCCTCTTTGTACTCAATGAGCTTTGCGAACATCTCGTCTGTACTTACAGGCTCCTTATGATATACATTCTTTACTATTGAATTCTTTACTTCAAGTATACGCTCAAGTTTTTCTTTAAGACCTGCTTCATCATCATAAAGCTCGTTTACCTGAAAACCTATCTTTGAAAACTTATCCGAATAGAACGGTGCTATACCTGATTTTGTTGAACCGAAGCTTTTTCCGCCGAGTCTTTCCTCCTCATAGCAGTCAAAAAGCTTATGATAAGGCATAACTATCTGTGCTCTGTCTGAAACGAGTATATTCGGCTTCGGAACGCCCTTTTCTATAAGCTCGTTTATCTCTTTTACAAGATTTTCAACACTGAGTGCCACGCCGTTACCGATAATATTTGTTATCTTTGTATTGAAAACACCTGAAGGAAGCTGATGCAGTGCAAATTTACCATAGTTATTGATGATAGTATGTCCTGCGTTGCTGCCTCCCTGAAATCTTATTACCATATCAGATTTCTGAGCAAGCATATCTGTTATTTTGCCCTTGCCCTCATCGCCCCAGTTAGCTCCGACGATTGCTTTTACCATTTTTGTTTCATCCTCTCTTGGTTAATATTTAATTATGCATTATGCATTATGCATTATGAATTGTTTACACGTTTATTTCTGCTGTTTCTGTTTCAAGTGACTCATAGGGTGCGAGTGCCTGTGCAACTACACCGTTAAGGAAATCTGTTACCTGCTCAGGTGCTCTGCCGACATACTTTTCGGGACGGCATATCTCATTGAGTTCCTCCAAAGTCTTGCCGAATGCAGGGTTGGCTGCGATCTTTTCAAGAAGGTCATTTCTGCCGCCGCTGCTCTTTATTTCCTGTGAGTAAGCTCTTATCATCTCATGGAGTTCCTGACGGTTTCCGCCTGCCTTTACGGCATCCATCATTATATTCTCAGTCATCATAAACGGAAGTTCATTCATAAGATGTGCGGTTATTACCTTCTCATATACTACAAGTCCGTCACTTACATTCAGATACAGATTGAGTATTGCATCAACTGCAAGGAATGCTTCGGGAATACTCAGACGCTTGTTTGCGGAGTCATCGAGTGTTCTCTCAAACCACTGTGTAGCGGCTGTGATGTACGGGTTGAGTACATCTATCATCACATATCTTGAAAGTGATGTCATTCTCTCTGATCTCATAGGATTACGCTTGTATGCCATAGCACTTGAACCTATCTGATTTTTCTCAAACGGTTCTTCTATCTCTTTGAGATGCTGGAGAAGTCTTATATCATTGGAAAATTTTGATGCACTCTGTGCAATGCCTGCAAGAACATTTACTACACGGCTGTCAAGCTTTCTTGAATAGGTCTGTCCCGATACTGCAAAGCAGTCTGTATATCCCATTTTTGCAGCGATAAGCTTGTCTATCTGCTTGCACTTCTCGTGGTCGCCGTCAAAAAGTTCAAGGAAGCTTGCCTGTGTACCTGTTGTACCCTTACAGCCAAGAAGCTTCATTCCGCTTATCACATATCTTACATCTTCAAGATCCATAAGAAGATCCTGTATCCAGAGTGTAGCCCTCTTTCCTACTGTTGTAGGCTGTGCAGGCTGGAAATGTGTGAAAGCGAGTGTGGGGAGTGACTTGTACTTGTCGGCAAATTTTGAAAGCTGACGTATAACACTGACGAGTTTTTTCTCAACTATCTTGAGAGCCTCAGTCATTATTATTACATCGGTATTATCTCCGACATAGCATGATGTAGCACCGAGGTGGATTATACCTGCTGCCTTCGGGCACTGTACGCCGTATGCATATACATGTGACATAACATCATGGCGTACTATCTTCTCACGTTCCTCTGCTGCCTCATAGTTTATATCATCTGCATGAGCTTTAAGCTCATCTATCTGCTCCTGTGTTATGTTAAGACCGAGTTCATTTTCAGCCTCAGCAAGAGCTATCCACAATTTTCTCCATGTCTTGAATTTCATATCGGGAGAAAATATATATTTCATTTCCTTATCCGCATATCTTGAAGAAAGCGGTGATTCATAGGTATCTCTCATTGTTATGTTACCTTTCCGCAGATCTGGCGGTCATACCTTCCGCCGACCACTATTCACTTTTTCCGCCGCAGGCATCCTTTTCGGGAAGCTTTTTGTCAAAGTTTACTCCCCCTCTTTCTTTGCCTGCAAGCATCTTTTCGGGTATTTTTGTCGGGTAATGTCCCGAAAAACATGCATCACATATTCCGGATTTTTTACCGAGTAAAAGCTCGTGCAGCTTGTCCGGCGGGAAAAATCCGAGTGTGTCTGCTCCTGTAAGCTTGCATATCTCGTCTACAGAATGCTTTACGGCTATAAGCTCATCCCTTGACGGTATATCCGTTCCGTAAAAACACGGCCATATAAACGGCGGTGAGCTTATCCTGAGATGCACTTCCTTTGCACCTGCATTCCTGAGCATCCTTACTATTCTGTCACAGGTTGTTCCTCTTACGATTGAGTCATCTATAACAACAACTCTCTTACCTTTAAGTACTGATGTAAGAGGATTGAGCTTCAGCCTTACACTTCTTGCTCTTTCCTTCTGTGTCGGCTTTATGAATGTTCTGCCGATATAGCCGTTCTTGACTATACCCTTTTCATACGGTATGCCTGATTCCTCGCTGTAGCCTATTGCGGCATCTATTCCCGATTCGGGCACACCTATTACAATATCGGCTTCAACGGGAAATTCCCTTGCAAGTATTCTTCCTGCCTGCTTGCGTGATTCATAGACGCTTATGCCGTCTATTTCGGAATCAGTTCTTGCAAAGTAGATATATTCAAAAACGCAGAGTGATTTCTTGTCTTCCTTCGGGCAGTTCGTTTTTATTGAATGTATGCCGTCTGCATCAACAACTATGACTTCGCCGGGTTCAACGTCCCTTACAAAATCCGCTCCGCATGCTGCAAGTGCAGCCGTTTCTGATGCGAATATAACAGATTTGCCGAGCTTTCCCATACAAAGCGGTCTGAATCCGTTGGGATCTCTTGCAGCTATGAGCTTTTTCGGACTCATAACAAGCAGTGAATATGCTCCGTCTATCTGCTTCATAGCCTTGAGAACGGCTTCCTCAACATTATCCGTAACAAGTCTTTCTCTTGCTATGAGATATGCTATTGCCTCGGAGTCGATAGTTGTCTGGAAAATAGCTCCCCTGTTTTCAAGCTCACGTCTTATATCATACGCATTTGTGAGATTTCCGTTATGAGCTATTGCAAGCGTACCCTTTACATAACGCATAACAAGCGGCTGTGAGTTTTCACGCACACTGCCGCCTGCTGTAGAGTACCTTACATGGGAAATGGCTATCTGTCCCTTTAAATTGTCAAGTATATCATTACTGAATACTTCACTTACAAGGCCCATATTCTTATGTCCTGTAATAACGCCCCTGTCGTTGACGGATATGCCGCAGCTTTCCTGACCTCTGTGCTGAAGTGCAAGAAGTCCGTTATAACACGCATATGCAGGAGCTATACTGTCGTCACCGTATATCCCGAATACTCCGCACTCTTCATGCAGTTCCTCGGAAAAATATTCCTGTGAATCGATACTCAAAAAAATCATTCCCCTTATGCCACAAATAGTTGTCAGCTTTCTGTCGTCAATTATTTACCGAGTCCTATTCTTCTCATCATCTCTGCATAAGCTTCCTCTACTCCGCCAAGGTCACGTCTGAAACGATCCTTGTCAAGCTTTTCGTGAGTCTTTATATCCCAGAAACGACATGTATCGGGTGATATCTCGTCTGCGAGAACGATCTCACCGTCAGCAGTCTTACCGAACTCAAGCTTGAAGTCGATAAGCTCTACGCCTACGCTTGCGAAAAACTCTACCATATACTTATTTATAGCAAATGACATTTCGCTTATCTTATCTATATCCTCTTTTGTAGCTGCGCCGATAGCGATAGCGTGATATGAGTTGATAAGCGGATCGCCGAGTGCGTCATCCTTATATGAAAATTCAAGAACAGTGCATTTAAGCTCCTGACCTTCTTCAAGACCGAGACGCTTTGCCATTGAGCCTGCTGCCTTATTTCTGATGATAACCTCCAGCGGAACTATCTTTACCTGCTTAACGATAGTTTCTCTGTCGTTTACTTCCTCGACAAAGTGTGTCTTTATACCTTTTTCTTCAAGAAGTCTGAACATAAAGTTGGACATTCTGTTATTAACAACGCCCTTACCTGTTATTGTTCCCTTTTTAAGACCGTTGAAAGCTGTAGCGTCATCCTTATACTCTACCATGCAATAGCCCGGCTCGGACATTGCGTATACCTTCTTAGCCTTTCCTTCATACAAAAGCTCTGCCTTTTCCATTCTGAACTTCTCCTCTCGAATATTAAAAATCGCTGAAATTTGCTGAAAAACAACTTTAATTATACAACCTCAGCAGAATTTTAGCAAGACATTATACAAACTTTGACATTTAAAACATTATTTGTTATCAGACGGACATTTTTTTCTATCTTTTACACAAATACGCTTTTATCATCTGCCTTTTGCATATATCATGCCGTTTTTATTTTACACTATTTTTATAAATTGCACAATAGCTGACAAAAATTTTTTTCATACAAAAATCAAAAATACCGTATTATTCCTTTATTATACCAAAATGTTGAAAACTCAGCCGTTTTGAATTTTTTGTTATCAAAACTTGCAAAAATTTTAATTTGCCACTTGATTAAACGCAAATTATATGCTAAAATATGTAGTGCAGTCCAAAAGTAAAGGAAAGATTTGAAAAAACACTTTCAAAATACTGCATTTCTTTATTTTTTTAATTTTTAATTTTTTTAAGGAGTGACAAAAATGTCATACGTAAGCGAACAGCTTGAAAAGTTGGCAGCAAAAAACCCCGGTCAGCCGGAATTCCTTCAGACAGCAACAGAGGTTCTTACTTCTCTTGAGCCTGTTTTCGAGGCTAATCCTCAGTATCAGAAGAACGCTCTCATCGAGAGAATCACTGAGCCTGAAAGACAGATCATGTTCAGAGTACCGTGGGTAGATGATAACGGTAATGTACAGGTTAACAGAGGTTTCCGTGTACAGTTCAACAGTGCACTTGGTCCGTACAAGGGCGGTCTTCGTTTCGCTCCTAACGTAAATATCAGCATTATAAAGTTCCTCGGCTTCGAGCAGATCTTCAAGAACTCTCTTACAGGTCTCCCGATCGGCGGCGGCAAGGGCGGTGCTGACTTCGATCCTAACGGCAAGTCAGATATGGAGATCATGAGATTCTGCCAGTCCTTCATCACTGAGCTTTACAGACACATCGGTCCTAACACTGACGTTCCTGCCGGTGACCTCGGCGTTGGCGGCAGAGAGATCGGCTACATGATGGGACAGTACAAGAGAATCAGAGATGCTTATGACGGCACACTTACAGGTAAGGGTGTTGGTTACGGCG
>JBGVAQ010000544.1:0-4396 GCA_045224775.1 Acutalibacteraceae bacterium
TGCAACATCAGCAGCTACGTCAAGTATCATGTAGGAATAGTCCTTCTTTGACTGGTTAGCCATAGCTTCTATGTTGTTGCCGCTTTCGGAGATCTTTGCACATACAGAGCTTATCATGTTCGGGATGTTCTTGTGGATAACACATACTCTTGCAGCGCCTGATCTTGCCATTGATACGTTAGGAAGTGTAACTGAGTTCTTGATGTTGCCGTTCTCAAGGAAATCCTTTATCTCATCGGCAGCCATTCTTGCACAGTTCTCCTCGGATTCAGGAGTAGATGCGCCGAGGTGGGGGATAGCTATAACGCCGTCTTCACCGAGTATATCATCTGTAGCAAAGTCTGTAACGTATGCAGATACCTTCTTGTCAGCAAGAGCCTTGAGAACGTCTGTTGAAACAGCGAGGTCAGCTCTTGAGAAGTTGAGTATACGAACTCCGTCCTTCATCTTTGCGATGTTGTCAGCATTGATAACGCCTTTTGTATCGGGTGTGAGCGGAACGTGTACTGTTATATAATCACTTGCTGCGAATACCTCGTCAAGAGTACTTACATACTGTACCTTTGTTGAGATATGGAGAGCATTGTTAACTGAAAGGAAAGGATCATAGCCGATAACATCCATGCCGAGAGCTGCGGCAGCATTAGCAACGAGTATGCCGATAGCGCCGAGACCGATAACGCCGAGAGTCTTGCCCATTATTTCAGGACCTACGAACTGGCTCTTGCCCTTTTCTACCATCTTGCCTACAGCATCGCCATTGCCCTTGAGTGTCTTTGCCCACTCTATACCGTCAACAACCTTTCTTGAGCTGAGGAGAAGACCTGTGAGAACAAGCTCCTTAACTGCGTTTGCATTTGCACCGGGAGTATTGAATACAACGATACCCTTTTCGGAGCATTTGTCGAGCGGAATGTTATTTACGCCTGCGCCTGCTCTTGCGATAGCAAGAAGGCTTTCGGGCATTTCCATGTCATGCATTGAAGCCGAACGGACGAGAACTGCATCGGGGTTCTGAACGTCGTCAGCTATGTTATAGTTTTCACCAAGACGTGAAAGACCTGTCTTTGATATCTTGTTAAGTGTCTGTACGTTGAACATTATTAGTCACCCTTTTAAATAATTAATAATTCCCGAACTGCCGCAGCACTGTTGTGCGGCGGCAGTAACGGGTAAAAAAGAATTTGTTTTAATCAGCTGTTTGCAGCCTCGAATTCGCCCATGAACTTAACGAGTTTTTCAACGCCTTCGATAGGCATTGCATTGTAGATGGAAGCTCTCATGCCGCCGACTGTACGGTGACCTTTGATGTTAACGAAATCATTAGCTGTAGCCTCTTTAACGAACTTAGCATCAAGATCAGCATCGCCTGTGATGAAGGGAACGTTCATAAGTGAACGGTCCTCAGGAACAACTGTACCCTTGAACATCTTTGAGTTGTCAAGGAAGTTGTAAAGGATAGCAGCCTTTTTCTCGTTGCGCTCCTTCATCTTCTCAAGACCGCCGATATCATTCTTTATCCACTCAAGAACGAGCTTAGCTATATAGATAGTCCAGCAGGGAGGAGTATTGAACATAGAGCCGTTGTCTGCATGAGTCTGGAAGTTGAGCATTGTGGGAGTAATATCCATAGCGTGACCGATAAGATCCTCACGGATGATAGCAACAACAAGACCTGCGGGAGCCATGTTCTTCTGAGCGCCTGCATAGATAACGCCGAACTTTGAAACATCAATGGGTTCTGAAAGGAAGCAGGAAGAAACGTCTGCTACCAGCGGAACATCGCCTGTCTGGGGAAGCTCATGGTAAACAGTACCATAGATAGTGTTGTTCATGCAGATGTAGAAATAGTCAGCATCCTTTGTGAATGTATCGGGATCGAGCTTAGGAATATAAGAGAAAGTCTTATCCTTTGAAGATGCAACCGCTTTAGCATCGATATATCTTGCAGCCTCTTTGTAAGCCTTTGTAGCCCACTGACCTGTAAGAACGTAGTCAGCCTTGCCGCTCTTTGTTCCGAGGTTCATGGGGATAGCTGTGAACTGTGTAGAAGCGCCGCCCTGAAGGAACAGTACCTTATAGTTGTCAGGAATGTTCATTACTTCACGGAGAAGGCTTTCAGCACCATTGATGATACCCTCGAAAACCTTTGAACGGTGTGACATTTCCATTACTGACTGTCCGCAGCCCTGATAGTCGAACATTTCCTCGGCAGCTCTTTTAAGAACGACCTCAGGAAGAACAGAAGGACCTGCGGAAAAATTGTAAACTCTTTTCATTTTTATTGCCTCCATACTAAAATATAAAAAATAAAATATCGATACGAATTAATTATATTGCAAAATATGTCATAAGTCAATTAAATATTGAATATTTTAGGCTGTTAAGCCTATATTTTTTTCATTTTTTACTCTTAGTGAAATAAAAGACAGCAGCATAAAGCCAAAAATGAACATACCGAAGCATATAAATGTATCATTACCGTGAGCCATTCCGGGATAGATGCTGTATACCGAGGCAGCGACAAAGCCTGTTATGAGCATATAAGACTGTGTTTTAAATCTTTCAAGAGCATATCCGAGCAGCTTTGTAAGGAGAAGAATACCTGTGAGAGTACCGATGATTATAGGTATAAGATAAGGTATATCGGCATTTGAAACAGCTCTGAGTACTGGTTCATACATTCCTGTCGAGAGCAGCATATGTGAAGTGCTTATGCCGGGTAGTATAAGTGCGGCAGCTATCATTATGCCGGCTGTGAAAAGCATTATTATACTCCGGTTTTGTATATCCGACATTTGCGGAAGGAATGAAACGCCTGCTGCAAGAGCTGTGCCGATAAAGGCGAATATGATACACGGGATTTTTTGGACAGTCATATCCGAACTTTTTACGAGCAGCGGTACACTTCCTGCGATAAGTCCCATGAAAAGATAGTGCATTGGCATATAAAAGCTTTCTGTAAGAGAGAGAACGACTTTTGCGAGGAATACAACACCGAGTATGCCGCCGGTACATACTTCCGACAGGAATACGGCGTGTTTTTTCGGTGCAGAGAAAAAGCCGCTCACGGCAGATATGAGTTTATCGTATATACCTATGATTATTGCAGTTGTTCCGCCGCTTATACCGGGCAGCAGCATTGATGAGCCTGTTACAATTCCGCATAATAAATTTCTTAAATGATCAGACAGCTACATGTAAGCCTCCGTTTTTTAGATATATATATGTAGAGGATAATCGTATCAGAACAAAAAAATACCGTCGTGCATAGGCATGACGGTATTTTAAGGTACAAGAATATCAATAGGGAAAATATTCCTTACGACCATGAATATAATAAGTATAGCTACAGCTGTCCATAGTAAAATATTTTCAAGTTTGCTCAGACTTTTCTTCCCGTAACGTATATATATATAGCAGTGACGCACATACATAACAAAGGCAACCGGCAGCATACAGAATATCACACAATTTGATGAAAATGCCTCATAGAAATGAAATTTAAAGAGATGCAGAAACATTCTTGTAATGCCGCAGCCGGGGCAGTATATATGGAATATTGAATATACAGGGCATGGGATACCGAAGCCCAGAAAATTCCGGATGATAGCATAGATAAAGCCTACAGCCAGTAAAATGGCTATAGGCTTTACTACAACTAAAGCACGTTCTTTCATAAATATGCTTAAAATTACATTGATACACCGCCGTTGTCAGCGTCAACGATTCTGTTGATAGTATCCTGCATAAGAGCAAATGAAACTATGCTGAGGCCAAAGATAGAAAGTACAAGGTACAATATAGCTCTGTTACCTGTAGGCATACCTCTCTGCTGACATGCACTGTCAAGCTGGTTACCAACTTTGTACATCCAGTAGATACCATATATACCACAAGTTACAAGTGTGAGAAGGAAAGCCATACCGCCTGATGTTGGCTTAGGATCATTTGAAACTGTGTTTGAATCATTGTTAACACAGATGAACCAATAGATTCCATAAATGCCGCAAGTTACAAGGCTGAGTATAATGCAGACTACAAGATTTCTGTTCTGTACCATATTCATTCTCCTTAAAAATTATTTTATCTTTGAAAAAGTAACAAAGAATAATATAAATATACAATATCAGCTTGTTTTTGTCAATAATCATGCAGAAATATCATTTACTTTATTAGATTATTCTTATAATACAAATAATTACTTGTTGATAATAAACAAAGAGTAAATAACCTTTTTTCGGTAAATCGAAAAAAATACTTGACAAAGCGGGTGAGAGTGTGTATAATAATACATGTTCTTGAAAACAAATGAATATATGCGAGTGTGCTGGAATTGGCAGACAGGCACGTTTGAGGGGCGTGTGTTGCATGACGTACGGGTTCAAGTCCCGTC
>JBGVAQ010000545.1:0-1448 GCA_045224775.1 Acutalibacteraceae bacterium
AGGAATGTAACTGATATAATTGCCGAAAACGGATGTATAAAAGGCATTGAAGCGGATGATAAAATAATGCCGTTTGATAAGGTCATAATAGCCTGCGGTGGACTTTCATATCCGCTGACAGGTTCGACAGGTGACGGCTATCGTTTTGCAAAAGTTTTGGGGCATAATATAATAACGCCAAAGCCTTCACTTGTACCTATGGAAACGGTTGAAAGACCAGATTTGGCTATGGATAAGCTGCTTTTAAAGAATGTATCGGTAGAGCTTTACGACATTGAAAAGAACAAAAGGCTTTATACGGATTTCGGTGAACTGCAGTTTATGCGTTACGGTGTAACGGGAGCTGTTGTGCTGAGTGCAAGCTCACATATAAGGGAGATGAAAAAGGGGAGATACAGACTTGATATCGACCTGAAGCCTGCACTTTCAGAGGAAAAGCTTGATGCAAGACTTATCAGGGAGCTTTCATCATGCAGCGGCAGGAACTATGAATATATGCTGCACAGTCTTTTGCCGTCCGGAATGATAGGAATGTTTATGAAGATGTCGGGCATACCGTCAGAACGCAAATGCAGCGAGATAACAAAAGCCGAAAGAAAACAGGTAATATCTTTGCTTAAATGTTTTTCGCTTACAATAAAGGGGTTCAGACCGATAGAAGAAGCTGTAATAACATCGGGCGGTGTGGATATAAAAGAAATAGATCCTAAGACTATGCGTTCAAGGCTTATAGACGGGCTGTATTTTGCAGGCGAGGTAATTGATACAGATGCATATACAGGAGGCTTTAATTTACAGGCAGCATTTTCAACAGGTGTTGTCGCAGGCGAAAATTAATGAAATGAGGGATAATAATGGGATTTCAGGATGATTGGATAATGCGTCAGGTCGAAATAATAACAAGGTATGTTGTAAAGCTTGTTTTCGGCAGGGACGATACGGAATATACTATGGAGCTGGCTGACGGTATCTCGTTTACTGACGAGATACACCTTGAAATAGAAGAACTTCTTAAAGAGGGAAAGATATGCGAAGCTGAAGATCTGCTTTTTGATAATATCCAGTTCACGGATAAGTATGTAGAGCTTGCAGTGGATTTTTATAAGAAGCTCAACCTTATGACAGATGAAGAACTTGAGTCGCATGATTTTTCAAGGGATGAGGTACTTGAAGGCTATATAGATATCCTTACAAGGCTTGGAATACCTGTGGAACAATTTGTTGAGTAAAAAAAGTTTCTGAGATATGCAACTTTTTTTGATGTCTGCATATATTATTATAGGGTATGAAAAGCCATGAAACACTGATTATAAGCGGATATTTCTTGCTGAAAAATTTTTTTGAAAAATTTTCAAAAAAGACTTGACATTTGAATGAAGTTGTAGTATTATAATATACGTCGCTGAGAGATAAAACAAATCCGAAGGAAAAACCGAGGAAGTTGTCTT
>JBGVAQ010000546.1:0-2676 GCA_045224775.1 Acutalibacteraceae bacterium
ACCGTTTATCATAAGCTGTACATGAACATAATTTTCAGCCATGCCGCCCTTGAAATCGTCAAGCTCTTCGCTCATATATAAAATATCGTCTGCCGACAGATTCTTTTTGGCACAAAGCAGTCCCAGATCGGAAACATATATTTTAAACGCATCAATATCACGGTAGTTTTCAAGGGGCTTTTTTATCTGCTCCGCCTTATAAACCTGTGAAACGATACCGGAAAGACAAAGCCATTCAATAGCATTTTCAAATTCAGAAGCCCTTCCGCCCTTTTTCACAAGCTTGTACTGAAACCTTGTATTCTTCTTTGAAAGCTGAACGGTGATATTATCATAGACGAGTCTTGTTTTCTTTATTTCATTCAGATTATTGTACTTGCTCGTGTCATTGAGATAGCTCTGGAGGATCGTGTCCTGAGTGTGACGGACAAGGATATGATCCTTTGTTTCAACAAACTGCTTCACACATTCCGGCATACCGCCTACAACCAGATACTGACGGTACAGCTTCATTGCCGCATCATGAAGTGCGGGCGGCATAGGAGAATCAGATGCAAAGCATTCCTTTATCTGACCCACAAGATATTCCTCACCCATCGCAAGCAGAAACTCTTCCATATCCATCGGATACATCGTCTTTATATCCACCTTACCCACAGGGAAAGAAAACCTCGCCCGATTCACAGCCACTCCTAAAAGACTGCCGGCAACAACAATATGATAATCCGGCGCTTCCTCGCAAAAGTATTTCAGAGATGTCAGTGCCCTCTCGCAAAGCTGAACCTCGTCGAAAATAATGAGCGTTTTTTCGCGTATGATAGTCTGTCCGGAGATATGCGACAGAATCGGTATCAGATACTCAGGGCCTATATTATCCTCAAATGTGGCACTTAGCTTCGGGTCAGTCTCAAAATTGAAGTAAGCAACATTTTCATAACAGGTACGCCCGAATTCAAGCAGAGTATAGGTCTTCCCCACCTGCCTTGCACCCTGCAAAATAAGCGGCTTACGGTATTCGCTCTCCTTCCAGCTTTTCAGATATTCCATTACCTTTCTGTACATTTTCATACCCTCTTTAACTGTATTATAATTATAGTATATAAAATATTCGTGTAAATATCAAGGGCATTTTCTGATATTTTTACATTATTTCGCACCATTGCTTTATTCAAGAATAATTGCCGGCAGAACAGATCATGTCTTGCCGGCGGTTTTTAATTATTCATCTGTCATGGTCTTTCTGATACGGCTAAGGATTTCACTTTATCCGTTTTTCAGGATCCTTATTATCTCCTCATCTGCCGGACAAAACTCAAATTCAGAAAGTTCAGAAACAGTTATCCACTTCATATCATTGTGTTCAAGCAGCTTCGGTTCACCTTCTGAAATTATCGCATTAAATAACGTCAGATGCACGGCTTATCCGGTTGTCGTTTTCTAAGGAAACACTGAATAAATCAATGTATTCCAAATTCAAATTACTATCACGCTGATTTTGATCACTAAATATACACAAAACAGAGCAAAAACAGTATCCCCAAGCCATTTTTGAGGGTTCTTATCCTCAAAAGGGTACACTTATCCCACAGCTTGTACAGAGTGTTTTTTCGCATAAGCATACATCAGCAAATTGGTACAGGCAAACAAGACACTCAGCTTATGAAGATTTTTTGCAATTCCACGGTAGCGGACTTTTGTAAATTTAAAACGAACCTTAATGTAATGAAAAGCATATTCAACTTTGCATCGTACAGTGGATACTGTTATTCCTTTCGATAAGTGCAAGCAGCATTTCAGCCCGCTTTGCAACAGACATCGAATCAAATCCGTCCTCCTGCGTTTCTGAAATCACGGAAGAAATGATCTTATTCACAAGCTCCACCTGAGAGGAAATATCTCCGCCATTATCTCTGACATTTTGCAGTCCCTTTTCCACGACCTCTGAGATATATTGTGAAAGAATCTTTGCAGCCTCTGCCGGATCGATCGCAGCAGTCTGAATGAGCTTGTCTGTTACGGCAAGCTCATTATCAAGGAATTTATTACCTGTTCGTAAAGTCCGTCTTTCAGCATATTTATACTCCGTTTCGTTGTAAGTCAACTTTTTTATTCATAGCTTAATAAATCATTCTCTCTCAGATAATCAATAAATCCTGCTATGATTTTTGCATTACGCTGTACAATGTCAGTTTCTGTAAAGTCAGTATGCGAAGATGCAATATCAATCAGTTCCCTATTTTTTGTACCTTCTTTCATTTGTTTCCTGCTATTCTCAAATCCAATATAGTACTTTTGTTTATCACAGAACCGATAATCTGATGCACGAATATTTATCCTTTTTTCAAGTAGAGCTTTATTGCCCAGTAATTCAATATTTCTTGGATTGGCAAGAGAATGTTCTTTAGCTTGTCTGTTTCTAGCATAAATATGTTCTATTTCAAGCACAGTTTCCAGCGAGATCAATTCCTGCTCCGGATTTTGAAAAGCCCACCAAGTCACAAGTGATTTTGTTATTGATCGGTTATTGCTGAAAACATAATTGTTAAATGCATTATGGACTTGTTGCGTGTTAAACAAAAAATCATTAAAAGTAACCGGTGTGCCGCTTACAATATTTAACATCTCAGCATAAACCGGTGTACGAAGTGCATTTACTCCGGGATTAGTTATAGCATA
>JBGVAQ010000547.1:0-3852 GCA_045224775.1 Acutalibacteraceae bacterium
TCAGCAAAGTCTGATGTATATGCTATAGGTGTTTTGCTCAATGTTATGGTTACAAGGAAATTTCCAAAGGAAGAGAGAGCAGGCGGCCGGCTGTGGGATATTGTAGAGCGTTGCATCAGCCTTAATGCCGATGACAGATACAGTGCTTCGGAACTTTTGGAAGCACTTGAAGAGTTAAGGGGTGAGATTCATGCAGAAGAAACCAACGGATGAATTGAACGACCTTCTTGAAAATATGAAGCCAAATCAGCTGGAGGCGTATTTTAAGGACAATGGAAAATACATGGCTGATGAAAAGAAGGCCTTTTATTACTACATGAAGGATGTTCTTGATGAAAAGAATATAAAGCTGAAGGATGTATATTCCTTTGCAGGTGTTACGGAATCTTATGGAAGTAAGATTTTTACAATGGAGAAGCATACCAAGGACAGGGATCTTATCATTCGGTTCTGCATCGCAGGACACTTTAACTGGGATGAGACAAATAGAGCGTTAAAATTATATGGTCTTAATGAATTGTATGCAAAGGATCCCCGAGATGCTGTGCTTATAGTAGCGATAAACAACAGGATATACAATCTCTACGACATAGATGAAATGTTGCTGGAACATGGGCTGGAGCGCCTGACAACAGAATAAAATAGTTTACGGAAAGTGATTTTTCCCCACCATTTTGGTGGGGATTTTTATTTTTAAAAGCTGTTATCATATCCACATAAAGTTGATTACGCAGCGTAAGACAAGAGTTGACAGCTAAAGCTCCTCTTTAGCAAAGGAGGTGAGGAAATGCGGGATAAGAAAAGCCTGGGATACTTTATTTCAGGCAGAAGAAAAGTCATGGGGCTAACACAAGAGGAATTAGGTAATAAAATCGGGGTTTCGAAATCTGCTATAGCCAAATGGGAGACGAATGGCGGACTTCCCGACCGAAATAATCTTAAAAAGCTCTCAGAGATAATGAATGTGTCGGTAGATGAATTATATAGAGTAATTAAGCAGGCTGATGCAAAAGACATTGATTTACAGTTGAACATCACACCGGACGTGATAGCTGCTCTTGAATCATATGGATACAAGGTGATACGACCGGATGTGAGAGACCAAGCGCATGACAAGGAGGTAAATCAACATGGGAATGATTAAGTGTACTGAATGCGGAAAAGAAATGAGCGATAAAGCATCTGTTTGTCCGAACTGTGGATGTCCGATAGAGGATATAAAGGCAAAACTCGGTGAGATTGAGGCTGAGCAAGAAGCTAAAAACAAGGCGAAGGAAGCAGAAAAACGTGCAAAGGAAGCTGCTGCAGAAGCAAAACGTCAGCGTCAAGAAGAAGCAAGAAAAGCAGTCACTCCGGCAATGAAGAAAAAGAGAATAGCAATAGGTGCAGTGATGGTTATTCTTGCCGTAGCTGTAGGAATATGCGGTTGGTATTTTGGAATAAAAATACCGCATGATCAGTCGTATCAGGCGTACCTTGTAGCCGTGCAGAATTATAGTGAAGGGATTCAACAATATAATGATGCAGTAAACCAATATAACGAGAAAGCTAAAGAGGTTATTTCAGCTAATGACGGCTTTGATGAGGTAATTGGTACGGCACAGGCACTTGTGGACTGCGGAGATACACCTTATGAGGGCGCAAAAATTACGACGCTTAGCAACAGCATAAAAGATGCCCGAAATAACAAAGTGTCTACCCCTGAGCTGAAGGAAGTTGTTGCATCGGTACAGGCAGATCCGGCTATGGAAAAGGAGAGAAAGTCCAATATAGATGCTGCTGTTTCGGCACTTGAAAGTGAATTGGAGAGTTATATAAACAATGTTGCTGTGATAAATTCCGAAAAGGATTCTCTAAGCATTCCGGATTACTCTGCCTTTATTAACACGCTTACTATACAAAGCAAGGAATTAGAGGATAGTTATGCTATTCAAAGGCAGATAACAGCACCCACCGAAGAATGGGTTATAACAAGGCTTGGCAGAGTAGCCGATGTGGCTAATATTGATCCGGTAACTGAAGAGAATGATCCGAACGGAAATCTGAACAAGCCAGGAGGATATACATCTACTGTGTATTTTGGTACTGCACTTCTTGGAACGCAGAATCTTAGTGGCAATCCGTTGATAGACGAAGGAACCGATGCTGGTGGTGCTGTAGAGACATACAGAACAGCAGAGGAAGCTGAAACACGTAATAATTACCTGGCTTCATTTGATGGAGCGGGAATGTTTTCGTCGGGGTCACATATGGTTCTTGGAACCATGGTTATACGTACATCAGATGATTTGAAGGCTTCACAGCAAGAGACACTTACGAATGCGATTATTGCTGCGATGACTTCGCTCAACTGACATATGGAGGTGTAAGCGATGGCAATTCAGTTTGTTTCAGTAAGGTGTCCGGATTGTGGAGCGGAACTTTCGATAGAAAATGGACGGGAGCAGGCGTTTTGTTCATATTGTGGCGCAAAGGTACTCGTTCATAATGACAACGAACATATATACCGCAATATCGACGAAGCTAGAATCAAAGAAGCGGAGAATGAGCGTATCCTTCGACTAAGGGAGTTGGAATTAGAGGAAAAGGAGAATTCCAGGAGTAGAAAATCGCTCTTTATAGCTTATGGCGTGGCTTTGGGATTTGTCTTGATAGGTGCACTTATATGTATAGCTGAACCATTGGCAGGCATGTGGGGTATTATCATCGGTGGATACATAGGACTTTTTACTTTCATAAAAAGTGATGAGAAGAAAAAGAAGCAGAAAAAATATGTAAGCCCCAATGAGGCGGTTATTACAGATTCCATGATTGGATGTGAAGAGAAGAACTATAACAGTGTTGTTATGTTGTTTAGGGGCGCAGGCTTTACCAATGTGACAGCTGTACCTTTGAATGACCTAAATATACTGTCTCAGCGAAAAAATGGACAGGTTGAGGCAGTAACGATTAATGGAAACGGTGATTTTGATGAAGGTGATGTATATCCCAGGGAAGCAAATATTCTTATAACTTATCATTCAAGGTAGTAGAGAGGAGGAGCGATAAGATGAGCTTATTACCACAGATATTTAATTCAAAATTAGGTAAACTGTTATCTTCTCCAGGAGATAAATTCTCGGCGGAGATTACTAAAACGGGTAGGCAGGTTGTAAAGATAACCACAGATGAGATCAGACGATCAGCAGTAAGGTATCCGAATACCGGAACGGTTGTTGAAACAATCGTACATAAAATAAAGTAGCATAGCAGTGCGATAACATGAAAAGATCTAATCCCCGATTCTCCGGTGATATATTTGGAGATAGGGGACTATTCTTCTCTGGATTGTTTTTGAGAGTTAATGTGTTCTTGTTTTTCTTGAGGGTCATGCCCAAGGTACTGCTCTACATTAGCCATTTTTTGTTGGAGAGTTTTTGCGTCGTTTTCTGCTGATTTATATGTTTTCTCAAGTACGGATTTACGAGCCTGCATAGCATCATAGTCAGAGCGTATCTCTGCCGGATTAACGGATTTTGGGTCAAGCCCCATCTTCCGAAGCATACGTTCAGCACCATCATATAAGATGAGCTGTGTTTCGTGCATACGGAGGTATCTGTCCGGATCCTTGGACTTCTTATATTTTTCTTGAAAAGGTTTATTGTCTCTGTACTGTTCCGCATATAGAAGCAGTTCGGAGACTTTTTTCATTTGATGCTCCAGCTCTACAAGCTCGGTACGGGCGGACTTTGCCTCGGTTGTTTTTTTATCAATCTGCTTCTGAAGCTCAGAAAGATTATCTGCGGCTGCATAGCTGGCAGCGGCAGTTTTGAGGTTTTTGACAGAAGCCCAGTGCTGCAGACCGGGGCTGTT
>JBGVAQ010000548.1:0-6395 GCA_045224775.1 Acutalibacteraceae bacterium
ATGACATTCGATTATAAAGGAAAGCTTTGGGAATATGCCGTAAACGGTCAGACAGGCAAGGTGTCGGGTGAGCTTCCGATATCAAAGGCAAGACTTTACAGGCTGCTTGCTATAATTGGCATACTTGTCGCAGCAATAATATTTTTGGGAGGTTATTTCTTATCATGGTAAAAAAACTTATGATCAGAGCCTCTGCTCTGGCTGCTGCACTGATAATATGTATGTCATGCTTTATCACGGCAGGTGCCTATACGACTACCTTTTACTTTGTTGAAGACTACTATCTTAGTGATAATGTATATTTCTATGATGAATCGGGAAGATTCAGCGATGAAGAAAAAGCACAGATAAAGAGTATGCTCGAAACTACCGCCGATAAGATAGGCTTTAATGTAGGACTGTTTGCATCGGGAAAATCAAGAAATGACGGTACGGTTGAAGCAATAGCCATAGACGGTGCAAGACGTATTTTCAATACAGATGGTACGGGTACGGTATTCCTTTTCATAGACCTTGACGGAAAAACTAATGCATATGATGTTTTAGCTTCATATCACGATGCTTTTCTGTACTATACAGACTCAGGCTTTAAAGACAGAAGCAAGGCTATACTCAAAAAAATGCAGACATATTTCCCAAAGAGCGGCAGTAAGATAGTTACAAGCAGTATAATAAAAGGTCTTCAGGAGTTTTGTAATCAGCTTATATATTATAAAAAGGAAGGTCCGGAACCGGGAAGCTTTTACGAGAATGATATAGATTTCAAGGTAGTGACTGATAAAGGCGTTGAGCTGCGTAAAAGGGGAGAGTTCACTCTCGAAAGGAACGGAGAGATAGTTCAGTCCTCATTCCGCCCGTACAGATACTGGTATTTCGGACTTGCTGCAGGTATAGGCGTTGCACTTTTTGTCGTTGCGATAGTAAGTGCAGCAATAAAGAAGCACTACAAGTTCAAAGCATCAACAAGTGCATCTGTTTATACCTCGACAAATGATGTATATATCCGTGAACAGCAGGATATATTCCTCGGAACAACAGTTTCAAAGGTAAGGATACAGTCCAGCAGCGGCGGTCATGGAGGCGGCGGCTTTGGCGGCGGTCACGGCGGCGGCGGTTTCAGCGGCAGCCACAGATAATCTGATTAATTCATAATGCATAATGCATAATGCGTAATTAAAACACGGCAGGTCTTGAAAGGCTTGCCGTGTTTTTGCGTTTTTACAGTTTTATGACTTTTGTGCTATTCTCATTTTATAATGATTATATTATTTGTCAGTCAGTAAGAATATCAATTATATGTGTATTATTTTCGACATCTTTTTATTGTTTTTATAATAAGTTGTGAAATATCACAATTAATCGTGTGTAAAGGAAAAAATTGACAAAAATTTAACATATTATTCGGTTAATTTTTCTTTGTAAAATTGCATAAAAAATCTTGATAGATTTTAATAATGGTGCTATAATGATTTTATTAAGAAAATGCATTGTTTTCAGGAGGTGCTATTTTATGTCTAAAGGCGACAATAGACTAAAGATACTTTATATATTGGATGAACTTAAACAGAACAGTAAACAAAATGCAGATAATGAAGAAAAATTTATGAGTGCTACTGAACTGATAAATACTCTTAATGAAAAATATAATATGAATGCTGACAGAAAATCAGTTTACAGTTATATAGAAAGCCTTATAAAATTCGGCTATGATATAAAAAAGACACGCAGGGGATATTACCTTGTAGAACATTATGACAGGGATGAGGCGGACGCTAAATTTGAGCTTCCCGAACTTAAAATGATAGTTGATGCTCTCAGCTCATCAAAGTTTATCTCCGCTAAAAAAACCAACTCTATAATACAAAAGCTTGCAAGACTTACCGATACCAACGGAAATCAGCTTGAACAAAGAAAGCTTTATTTTGAAAAAGCTATAAAAAGCGATAATAACTCTGTTATATATAGTATCGACAGTATATATTCGGCAATAATGAATAATGAACAGATATCATTCAGGTATCAGAAAATGGAAGTGGATTTCAATTCACCTGATGAAAAGCTGGTTGCCGTAACAAAAACGTATGATGATAAAGAAAAGATCTATACACAGAGCCCTTATGCTCTTATATGGAAAAATGAATATTATTATCTGCTTTGCTATGACTCGGAATCTGATTCGGCAAAAACTTTCCGTGTTGACAGAATGAAGGATGTTGAACTGCTTGATAATGTGAAAAGAGAAGGAGCAAAGTTTTTTGAGGAAATAAATATCTCCGAATATGCAAATACGGCATTTTCAATGTACGGCGGTGAAACAATAAATGTTATACTGCGTGTGAAAAAATCGCTTGCAGGAGTTATCGCAGACCGCTTCGGAAAGAAAATAAGCATATATCATGATGATTCTGACGATTATTTCCGCTGTTCCGTGAATGTTCAGAAAAGTATGCAGTTCTATTCATGGCTGAGTGGTTTCGGAAGTGATATAAAACTTATATCGCCTGATACAGTAAGGACTGAATACATACATTATCTTGAAGGACTTATTCTCAGCTACAGCAACAGCTGAATATAAAGGATGCAAAACATCACAGACAGTATTGAATGACTGCCTGTGATGTTTTTTATATGTTCTCGAAATATATCTGTTTACTCATAAAGCTTTCGGGTTCACAAACCGAATTACAGCATAAAAGCAGCTTTGCATATGCTGCCTCGTCAGACATATGACATATCGGGACAGCACCCTTTTGTACAAGTATATATGAGCTTTCATAAATAGAATTATTTTTCCCGAATGATGCAAGATACAGCTTTATTCCTTTTTTTCTGCATTTTTCGATAAGGCTTAGTGCACTGTCTGAGGTTTCAGAGCAGGCTGTTGACGAATGATAGGTTATATGGAGAACAGCACCGGTATTATCGTCAATGTCTGTCATATCATATCTCATTGATGGGTACGGATGTATCATCAGTACATCTTTTTCAAGACTGAGCGGAAATTTTATATCCGCATTATATTTGAAGTTTTGTATATCATCAAGACTTACGGATGTATCATTCAGTGTGAATACATCATCTCTGACAAAGCCGAGAGGCATACCGTCAGCACTTGAAAATCTGCCGTAAAAACGGTCGGCTTCCATAATTCTTGTCGGTATGAACACAGAACAGGCTTTATCATCAGGATTTGCATATAGTGTGAATATACCGTTTTTTACGATATCCGTCAGAACAACAGCAGCCCTTATATTCTGTACCGCATTACTTGCGGGATTTTCCGGAACATAGTTTGCTGCCGTAATAAATAAAGGACGGCTTATCCTTCCGCCAAGACACATTGAGATCATAGCTGATGAATATGAAAGAGTGTCGCTGCCGTGAGTGAGTATTACGCTGTCAAAGCTGTCAAGCGGAGTATCAATAATGTAGTTTATTATTTTTCCCCAGTGGCTTTTGTTGAGATTTTCACTGAGTATATTCATAAGCCTTACAATTACAAATTCCGTATCCGTGCCGTAACGCTCATAGTATTTCTGTATAGCCGTACAGCCTTCTTTGTCTGTTGAAATAACGCCGTTTTTGCTGCTGCTTCCGATAGTACCGCCTGTAAGGATTACAAGTATCTTCTTATTCATAATTATTATCATCTCCCATATATTTATATTATACCCTTGTATCTGTATTATTTCAATATGTGGCTTATTGTGTTTATAATAGTAACGAAGTTGATACTTGAAAAATATATACATCTGTGTTATTATGTTGTCGTGATAAAACGACCATTTGTTTGACAAAATAAAGGGGATATTAAAATGAAAAGAAATTTAAAGAGTATTGCATTGTTCTGTGCATTGATATCAGCGTGTCTTATGATAGCTGCCTGCGGCAGCAAAACATCTGACGATAATAAAAAGCTGCCTGATAATAAGGCTGTTTCAACAGTGAACAGCACCGAAACTTCATCTACTGTTGTTTCTCAGTCACAGGAGCAGGCATCCTCTGCGGATACAGGTTCAGAGGAAAGTGTTCAGGCTCCCGAAAGTTCAGCCGATGTTTCAGAAACAGAAGAAAACAGCGAGGTCAGGCAGCAAACACAGCAGTCAGATGAAAAGCCGGAGAACAGCACCGAAAACAAAAAAGAAACATCTGACGAAGAAAAAAGTCAGACTTCCGAAAGCAGCAAAGCTGCCGAAGTTTCAAAGGACGTTTCTGATGAACAGAGTGAAAATGATGTTCCGGATATCTACAACGGATATTATTTTGATGATGAACAGATAGTAAAGGACTATCATACCGCAGATGAATTTACGGCTGATGAAAAATACAATGCTCTTTTCAAAGATAATAAAATAGATAAGGAAATGACTGATGAACTGAAAAATGCCGAGAATGAAACGGATATGCGTAATATAGCAATAAAGTATTCGGAAATATGGAAGAATGAGTCCGAAAAGGTATATAACAAACTTTCGGATATGCTTGAAGAAAAGCCTGAGGAGAAAGAAAAGCTTATCAGTTCACAGGCTGAATGGACAGAAGGTCTTGAAGCGGCGGAAGCAAGTTTTCAGAGTGAAGCCGAAGAAAAAGGTCTTAACGGTACACAGCTGTTTTTGTCAGTCGATTCGGCTATGCTGAATTACTACAGGGGCAGAACAGCAGTACTTTATTATCAGATATATCTTCTCAGCGGCAGCTTTGGTATTGAATGACAGAATATACGGGGGCAGGCTTATGAATGTTATGAAACGAAGAAATGTAATAGCACTGATACTTTCTCTGCTTACGATTTTTGTAATAACAGGTTGTTCGGCAGAAGGCATAAAGAGGAACGATAAATATGTTGCATCCGTAAAATCACTGGTAAATGATGTTGTTAATCTCAACAGGGTGTTTAATGAGCAGGATAAGGACTTTAACTGTCACGATCCTGAAAGTATTGAAAAAATAACGGAAACTATGGATACGCTTTCACAAAGGTTTGACAGTATTCTCAAGCTGCAGGCTGAAAATGAATTCAGGGAATATGACCAGCAGCTGAAAAATGAGGCAAAGCAAGCCTTACAGATAATTACGCAGCTCAGAACACTTGTAAAATATTCTGAAACAAAGCTTGACGACAAGTTATATCAGAATGAAAAGGAAGAACTTATTGAAACATATAAAGTTGTCTGTGGATATATGAGAGAGATATCATCTGAGGTGCAGACATACTGGCGCAATGCCTGAATTTATTTGATTGGTGTGTAGTAATGAAAAAGGAATTGAAGTTGAGTGAGAGCCGTAAGAAAATACTTGATTATCTGAATGAGTCAGTTTCAAAGGGTATAAATCCTACTGTAAGGGAAATATGCAGTGCAACGGGACTGAGATCTACTTCTACGGTATATTCACATCTTAAAGTGCTTGAGGATATGGGGTATATATCACTCGGAAAAGGACACAGAGGAATACGTCTTTCATCAATGGATGAATCATATGTATCTGTTCCATTGATAGGCAAGGTCACGGCAGGTCTTCCGGTTTATGCATTCGAGGATGTTTCGGGATATGTTCCGTACAGCAGGGAAAAGGCAGGGAACAAGACACTTTTTGCACTTAATGTGCGTGGGGAAAGCATGAAGAATATAGGCATATATGACGGCGATGTTGTTATATGCGAAAAGACACCGGCGGCTGAAAACGGTGATACGGTTGTTGCACTTATAGGTGACGAAGCAACGGTAAAGACATTTTATGCAGAAAACGGACATTACCGTTTACAGCCGCAGAATCCCGATTTTGAGCCGATAATAACGGATGAGCTTATTGTTCTGGGAAAGGTAATTGCTCTTTACAGGGAACTTCCGTAATTATCGTTTTATAAAATTGTTGACAAACTGAAAAAGATATTGTATAATTATGCTTGTCCGGTGTATTTGTATCGGACAACATATGCCGGTGTGATGGAATTGGCAGACGTGCGAGACTCAAAATCTCGTGTCCGCAAGGACGTGCGGGTTCGACCCCCGCCACCGGCAGAAACGCTCCGACACTAAAGTGTCGGGGCTCAGAGAATAACGAATAGAGAATAGAGAATAGTTAATAGTGATGCTCCGAGGGGTGTTTCTGTACTATTCTCTTTTCTCTATTCACTAAAAAAGGAAAATATTTATGTATAATGAAAGTCCGTTGTTAGAAAAATCATTAAAATTTGCCGCAAGAATAGTTAAACTATATCAATATCTTGTAAAATAGAAAAAAGAATCAATTATCTCCAAACAAATAATAATATGTCACCTAAAAAGAACTGAAAACAACCCAAAAACAACCCAAAACAACCAAATATTAAATTAAGTTAAATTGATATAAATATAATAGAATTAACTTAAATATAACTAATAAACTAAAGTTAT
>JBGVAQ010000549.1:0-2603 GCA_045224775.1 Acutalibacteraceae bacterium
AATTATCGTACTAACGATAATTTTATTGTAACAGATTACACACAAATAAGCAATATCAAATCTTCTTATATCCCCTCATCCTGAGAATATTTCTCGCTAATCTATACTTATGTTCTGAAAGAATAAGATCAAACTCTCCTGCATATTTGACCGCCGTTCCGTTAAAGCCTTTCTTAAAGCAATAAACGCCGTAGTTCGGATGGCTTTCATCCTCGAAATGCGGAACACCCATAAAATCGTATATACGGCAGCCGGATTCTATTGCCCAGCTTATCATCTGCCACTGCATCAGATAATTCGGCATAAGGTTTCTCTGCTTTGCCGTTGACGCACCATAAACATAGCTTACTCTGTCACCATAACAAACGGATATTGCACCGGACAAGGGCATACCCTGCGGAGAATAACACATATACAGCCGTGCATTTTTTTCTAAAGCCGCAAGCAGCTTTCTGTAATACTCCTTTGAACGGATGCAGAAATTATCGCGTTTTCCTGTTTCCAGCATAAGCGAATAAAAATCGTCAAGCCTGCTGTTGTCAGCAACACACCGTACCCCTTTACGGATAGCTGTTCTGATATTATAACGCCACTTCGGATGAAAGCTGTCAAAGACCTGTTCAGATGTTTTTCCGGCTATGTTCAGTATGTAGTTTTTCTGCGACTGTATCATATCGTCCTCAGACCTGTTTGGGTCATAGTGAAAACCAACAGATGTCAAAAGCTCGATTGCCCGTGTGTCGTTATGATCTATCATAGGATCGATCCGCACCATAAAAGCATTGTACTTCTGCGCATACAGCCTGATAAGCTCTGTCAACCCTTTTACAGCATATTTGTCGTGCATATCGCAGACAGGACCTCTCGGTATATAGATAAACGAGGTATGCAGGAGCGGTATCCTTTTGATGAGCATCTGCATCGCACCCTGAGCATATCCGCATTCGTCCTTCAAAAGGATCTGCTCTGACAGCCAGTCTGTCTTGACCTTGCTCCACTTCTCAGACTGCATAAAGCTGATACCCTGCTGTTTTGAAACATAGCTTTCATATTCATTTTTCAGTATTTTATTATCCATAAAAATTCTCCCGATCTGTACTTTGTAACAAAAGTATAGATCGGGAGCTGTTATCATGTCTTACCTAAAATGTAATGGAGATGTAAAATAATTTCAGAAAAAATATATCTTCGTCGGAAGGGTATCATTTCTGTCCTCCGGATTTGTATAAGCGACCTGTATGAGTGTTTTCCCGTCAGGACTGCGTGATGCAGCTGTTATATAATAGCGGTCATCGTCGGCTTTGAAAACTGTTTTTTCAAGAGCGCCGCCTTTTAATTTATAAATGCTGTTTTCGTTTTTTGCACCGCCAAAAATACAGTAGAAGAAAGGAGTTCCGCTGCCGGAGGATGCAAGGAACATATCGCCTGCTCCTTCGGTTTCGGAGAATATGCTTCCGTCATCAATATTTCCTAAAAATCTTGTTGAGCTGAAATTCTCATAGTAAACATATTTTTCATCCAACACCATAAATCTGCTGACCATCTGCTTTATCTCATTTGCTACATCCTCAGGAACAAGATTTTTTCCTGCACTTTCTTTCAGCATAGATGAAATATCCTTCTCGGACTGCTTTTTGAGGTCAAGACCGTATGTGTCAAGGAACATTGTGACATTGTTTTCTCCCTCAAAATGCAGACGCAGAATATAAATATTCTTTCCGTCGCTGTACATCGACCTTATCGTATCACCTGTATTTCCGTTCAGTTCAAACTGCATGACCTGTTCTGTCTGCTTGCTTTCGGGGTCGAATAAATACAGCTTATCATTCAGTACATCCGTCTGATTGTGGTTGAGTATCAGCAGTTTTCTGTTTACTTCTGCCATAGCTGTATATGGAAAGCCGTTATCAGAGATCTTGTACTGAATGATCGTATGATCTGTAAGATCAAATTCTGCAAGAATCAAAGGGTCAGGTTCATTATCCATGGCATTCCCTGTTGTTATCAGAGTATACAGCTTGCCGTTAAGCTCAGTCCTGCAATATCCTGCCTCGTAATCCTGATCGGGTATACTGCCGAAATCATAGCTTTCATCGGTTTTTATATCATACAAATGATATACAATTACATCCTTTTCCCCCTCATTTAATCCGACAGCGATAGTGTCTGACTTTGTTGCACCCTGTATCAATGTTGTATAGAAAATACCGCTGTTTGTCAGTGTCATACCGCTGTTAAAAGGGATATGACCTATTTGACTTCCGTCCTTGTCAACGACTTCCATCATATTCTTGATCGTTTCTTTTGTATCTGATTGTTCGTCAGATTCATTTTTGCTGTCTTCGGAAGCTTCGTCTGTGCTTTCTGTAACGCTGCTATTATTTGATACCTGAGTTTCGATACTGCCTGATTCCCTGCTGCATCCGGTAATACCAATACATAACAAAGCACAAATCAGTAATGAAAAATATCGTTTCATAATTATCCCTCCGGAAGTCCAAAAGTCCATTTTTCAATGTCATCTACTGTAAAAGCCGAAAATTGTTTTTTTGTCATATAAATGATAATGTAGTTTCCTACTGCTTCACCATTTACTTTGGAGG
>JBGVAQ010000550.1:0-4833 GCA_045224775.1 Acutalibacteraceae bacterium
GATTCCATAGCTACCTTTTCATTAGGTGCCCACTCACAGTAAGCGTCATTGAATTTAGCAAATTCTTCGGTTATTTCAGTACTCGGAGTACCGGGATAACTTGAAATAACAGCACAGCCGGCCTCATAAAGACCTCTTGCAAGTGCGGCATTTCCTATCAAAAGTTCTTTCATTTTTCTACCACCTTAAATAAATATAATCGGATATTACTGGTTTCTGAGATCAACTATACGCTTTGCCTTACCCTGAAAACGCTCTATTGTCTTGGGCGCAACAAGCGTTACTTTTGTACGCAGACCGAGTATTGACTGCATCTTTGCCTCGATATGTGCTTTGAGTGCGCTGAGGCTCTGATAGTTGTCAAGAAGCTCTGCATTCTGAAGCTCTACCTTTATTTCAAGGCTGTCCTTATAATGCTCTCTTGTTATTATGAGCATATAGTGCGGTGCAATATCCTTTATGTTGATAAGAATGTTTTCTATCTGTGTCGGGAATACGTTTACACCCTTGATTATCATCATATCATCTGTTCTGCCCATTGTCTTTGCCATTCTTGCGTGTGTTCTTCCGCATGAGCAGGGTTCATAGCTGATCTTTGTTATATCCTTTGTCCTGTATCTGAGTACGGGCATTCCACGCCTTGTAAGAGTTGTTATAACAAGCTCGCCTACTTCACCTTCACCAAGCTTTTTGCCTGTGTCATGGTCGATTATTTCAGGCAGGAAGTGATCCTCTGCAAAGTGCATACCGTTTCTTGCCTCACAGTCACCCGAAACACCCGGACCACCAAGTTCTGTCATACCGTAGTTATCTGATACACGGATATTGAAGTTTGATTCTATCTGAGATCTCATAGCCGGTGTACAAGGCTCTGAGCCGAGTATTCCAAGACGGAGTTTATAATCCGAAAGCGGATAGCCTGCTTCCTTTACAGCCTCTGAAAGATAGAGTGCATATGACGGTGTAGCAACAAGACCTGTAACGCCGTAGTCACGCATCATCATAAGCTGTTTTTCTGTATTGCCCGATGATGCCGGTATTACAGTAGCACCTATATTTTCCATACCGTAATGAAGTCCGAGCGCACCTGTAAAGAGTCCGTAGCCGAAGCTTATCTGTATAACGTCATCAGCAGTAACGCCGCCGGCAACTGCAACTCTTGCAACGATATCAGACCATATTTTTATATCCTCTTTTGTATAGACACCGACTGTCGGCTTGCCTGTTGTACCCGATGAAGCGTGTATACGGACAATGTCCTTCATAGGAACAGCCATAAGTCCGAAAGGATAATTGTCACGGAAATCGTCCTTTGTTGTAAATGGGATATACTCGATGTCGGAGAGAGTCTTTATCTTTGAGCCGTCGCCGACACCTGCGTCTGTCAGTCTTTTGTGATACAGCGGTACATTGTCATAACAGTACTTGACTGTTTCTTTCAGTCTTTCGAGCTGTATCTTTTCGATTTCTGCTCTTGGGAGAGTTTCAATGTCCTTCTGAAACATCATTGTGATCATTTCCTTTTTTTATTATTTTTATTTTTTTTAGAATTGCCGCTGCTATTTTTAGCTGCCTTTACGGGTTCAACATTGGGCAGCTCCTCGGATGCTTCCTCAACGATAGATTTCTTTGAGGAAACCATTATCTTTTTGTTGTAGCATGAGAATATGCTTTCAAGTCTGTCTTTGTCCTTTGCGGGAGCAATGAGAGTTATTATCGGGGTAAGAACTATGCCGAGCAGCATTGCAAGCATACCTGCATTTATGGGTGATCTGAAATATTCAAGCACAGCATTGTCGAACTTTATGCCGCCGATATTGCATATAAATGAAGCAAGAGATATTCCGATACCCAGAACGAAGTTTATCCATACCGCACACTTAGGCACACGTTTCATATAAAGACCGTACATGAACGGTGCAAGGAAAGCACCTGCAAGTGCGCCCCATGAAACGCCCATCATCTGAGATATGAACATAACAGGTGAGCTTGCCTGTACTATTGCGATTATAGCAGATATTGCGATAAAGAAAACTATAAGGACTCTTATCCAGAGAAGCTTTGTTTTTTCCTGCATTTTCTTCTTTGAGCAGAAAACAGGATCAATAAAGTCGATAGTAAGAACCGAGCTTGATGTAAGAACAAGGCTTGAAAGGGTACTCATTGATGCTGAAAGCACAAGTATTACAACGATACCTATAATCATAGGTGAAAGTTTTTCAAGCATTGTGGGTATAACCGAGTCATAACCGCCTACAGGCTTACCGTCAGGACCTGCCGTACCGAAAAGTCTGCCGAAGCCGCCGAGGAAGTAACAGCCGCCAGCTACTATTATAGCAAATACAGTTGAAACTATAGTTCCCGTACTGATAGATTTTTCGGATTTGATAGCATAGAATTTCTGAACCATCTGAGGAAGTCCCCATGTACCGAGTGAAGTAAGTATAACAACGCCGATAAGAGCGAATATATCTGGACCGAAGAAGGATGTATAAACACCCTGAAATTCATTTCCGCCTGCTGTTGTAACACTCTGCTGAGAGAGCTTTGCGATAGTTTCCGTAAGACCGCCGTTCACCTGCATTACCGCAACTATTACAGCAACGATACCTGCAAGCATTACTATACCTTGTATAAAGTCATTTATAGCGGTAGCCATATATCCGCCGAGAACAACATAAACGCCTGTCAGTACAGCCATTGCAATAACGCAGTAAACATACGGGATACCGAATGCCATTTCAAAAAGTCTTGAAAGACCGTTGTAGAGTGATGCTGTATAAGGGATAAGGAATATAAAGATGATTATTGATGCTGCAATTTTGAGTGCCTTTGAATCATATCTTTTTGCAAAGAAATCGGGCATTGTTGCAGAATCAAGGTGCTGAGTCATAACTCTTGTACGTCTGCCGAGTACGTTCCATGCAAGAAGTGAGCCTATAAAGGCATTTCCCAGACCTATCCATGTTGAAGCAAGACCGAATCTCCATCCGAACTGTCCTGCATAGCCTACAAATATTACGGCTGAAAAGTATGAAGTACCGAATGCAAAAGCTGTGAGCCACGGACCTACGGAACGGTTTCCGAGTACAAAGCTGTTTACATTTGTTGCCTGTTTCCGACAGTATATGCCGACACCTATCATGACCGCAAAAAATACGACCAGAAACAGTATCTTGATAAACATATCCATTTTATTATCTCTCCTTTATTTTCTTTAATGGAAATATTTTCTCAATAATATATGCTATATTTTATCTTGCTGATTTTGCAAATAACACAGCAATATTATTAAAAGACGTTATCAAGAGAGGAATAAACATGATAATAGATTTTCATACACATATTTACCCCGACAAAATAGCCGAGCGCACAATAAATGCACTCGTAAACTCTGCAAAGAATGTCCTTGCACACACAAACGGTACACTTTCGGGACTTATAGAAAGTATGGACAAAGCAGGTATTGACAAATCGGTCATACTTCCCGTAGCGACACGCAAGGGACAGTTTGACACTATAAATAATTTTGCACTGAATATAAACAAAACGCATAAAAGGCTTGTTTCCTTCGGCGGCATACACCCCGATGATGATGACATTCCCGAAAAGATAGGATATCTCAAAGAAAACGGCTTCAGGGGAATAAAGATACATCCCGACTATACAGGCACATTCATTGACGATGAAAGATACATAAAAATAATAAGTGAATGTGCAGGGCTTGGACTCAAAGTCATAACACACGCCGGTGTTGATCCGGCATTTGACGTTATACACTGTCCGCCCGAAAAAGCAAGATCTGTTGTTGAAAAGATAAGCCGTGAAACAGGCATAAACGAACCGTTTATGATATTTGCACATCTTGGCGGTATGCTCATGCACAATGATGTAATGAAATATCTTGCCGGAACAAACTGCTATATTGAGATAAGCTGTTCATTTCACGGACTGACACATTTCTGTGATACAACAGATGAAGATGTAATACAAACTATAAAAATACATGGAGCGGATAAAATTCTTTTCGGCACAGACAGCCCCTGGAATGACCAGAAATCATACGTTGAGCATTTCAAAAAGCTTGACGGAATAAGTGACAAAGAGAAAGATATGATACTTCATACCAATGCCGAAAAGATACTTTCAGGCTGCTAATTGCCTGTTCGTAAAAAGCACTTATACATTATAGCACTTTACAGTGTTAAAGTCAATTCCAATTTACTCTATAGCATTAAACACAACCTACAAACTTTGAATAAACATTTTATGCAAAACCACAGAACCGCTGATTCATAATAATAAAATGTTAACAGCCGCTTTCCTAAAGTACTGAGGATTATCCGTTAATTGAATTTATGTTATGTTAAGAAAAGCAGATACGGCAGACTTTTTATCAGGTCTGCCGTATCTGCTTTTTATGAGGGTGAGTTATATATTTTAAGGGATTATTCTACTTTTGGAAGTGCATTGATGCTTGCTGCAAGCTCTTCATCTGTCGGGATGTAGTCTGTCATTACACCGTCGTTGAACTTCTCGTATGCTGTCATGTCGAAATAGCCTGTGCCTGTAAGACCGAAGAGGATTGTTTTTTCTTCGCCTGTTTCCTTGCACTTGAGTGCTTCATCAATTGCAACTCTGATTGCGTGTGAGCTTTCGGGAGCGGGGAGGATGCCTTCAACTCTTGCAAACTGCTCTGCTGCTGCAAATACTGATGTCTGCTCAACTGAAACAGCTTCCATGAAACCGTCATGGTAAAGCTGGCTGAGAGTTGATGACATACCGTGGAATCTCAGACCGCCTGCATGGTTAGCTGACGGGATAAAGCCTGAA
>JBGVAQ010000551.1:0-3568 GCA_045224775.1 Acutalibacteraceae bacterium
TTTTGTGGCTGAGTACTCTGAAAAAGGCACTTGTTTACGATTTTGATAATTATCTTCTGATTGAATACCGGGCAAAGGAGATCATCAGTGAAACGATCACAGAGGATATGTCCGATCTTGAAAAGCAGGTCCGTCTTTCGCAGTATATCGAGGCTTTTTGGGTTTATGATCTTGAAGCTGGAGAAAATGACGACGGGAAGCCTCTTTGTTATTACGGAATTATCGAACCGGCAGGCTACTGCAAATACTATTCTTTTATGAGCTAAATATCTTATGTGTCTGGCGGGATTGAATGTACGTATCTGTTACAGCGGAACTCATGAATGGAATATGATCGAGCTTGACGGCAAATGGCACGAATTTGACTGTACCTTTGATGACGGTAAACCGATCAGCAGATGGAAGTGGTTCAATAAAAGCAGAGAATCTATGGGACTTGACGATGACCATATTTTAGAGAATGAAAGCTTCAACCCATACGCCGCAGAGGATATGCCGCAATCTGATTATCTTGTTTTTGCATGAAACGGCTTTTCTCTCTTTCATTCTCTTAGGGATTGTTTTTTGCCTTGCTTTATCTGATAGTCAATTTCTGAGCCAGAGATCAATATGCTATTTATCCCCACACTTTCCAACATTTTTACTTAGTGTTTGAAATTTGTTTTCAATGAGAATTGTCGTTTTTTATCCTCAGTTATCAAAAAATAAAGGAGTGTCATTATCTGAAAATAGGAGGGTCAAACAGTCACCGGCGAGCAATTTGCGTATAGCCTTCTTAAAGCTGCAGTCAGTATTTCTGTTTCGATTCTGATAAGTATATGTGTTGAGAAAATAAAAGGCAGAATATTTGCCAACGCCCGTGTTAATGAATCAAAGTATATATCAAATAATCAGACAGCACAAAAGAAAACCCACGACAAATGAGCCGAAACGATGACCTGTGTCATCATTTTTGAAAGCAAAACAGACCTTCTGCCATGAAATGAATCATAGCGGAAGGTCTGTTTTATATTATCAGCAGAGTTACCGTCCGTCAGCTCCGACCGTCATAATCATATAAGTATCAGAATTCTGCACTGTAGTTATCCATAGAATCAATCACCACAACACATCCGGGATCGACGTGCTGCATCACAAAATACATCTGTTCTTCGGGAATCGCCACACAGCCGCCTGTACGAGGCTTTCTGTCGCCAAGACAGTGCAGAAAGATAGCAGAGCCTGCTCCGGCTTTTCCTTCCTCGTTATAGCTGATATTCAGGCAGTATTGATATTCATACTGGTAGTCAACGATATGCTCGCTGTCATCCGTTTTAAGATTGGGATGATCTTTGATGCTGACCATTTGATTATACTTAATATCGTTGTCTCCCGACCAGTATGTATCATTGTCAACCTTTGTATAGGCAATCGCACAGCCGGGATCGTCGGCAATACCAAAAGCCTTGTTAAAACCGAAGGTTCCCACCGGGGTCTTTCCGTCGCCTTCTTTGGTCTTGCCCAAACCCTCTTTACCGATAAATCCGGGAGTTGACATGATCATTTTCCAGTTGCCGTTCTCGTCTTTTTCGTGCATGGAGATCCATGCCGTTGAGCGCTCATAGCCTGCCACCACAAAAAGCTGTTTTGCATTCCTGGCTGCATCCATTTTCGTGACCCATTCAGGGGAATCCTGCGGCTCCTGCGCGAGACGCTCTCTCGGAGTGGTAAACTTTTTTGTCTGCGAGTCCGGTTCGCTCTTGGAAGCATCATCGACTGTCAAAGACGATTCGCTTTTTGAGATCGTCCCGCTGTTTGCTGACGTGTCAGTCTTTGTTACTGAGCTGCCGCAGCCTGCCAAAGCCGTTGTCATCATTACAGCCGCGCATATTCCTGCCAATAACACTTTGATTTTCATTTTTTGATCTCCTTTTCATTATAATAATATGTATGTCAGATTTATGACATCAATGTAGATTGAACAGAAGAATTGACCGTGCTTCCGATAACCTTTGTTTCAAGAAAGCCCTCTATGATAAGGACTGCTGCGATCGCATTTACTTCATCAATTCCGTCCGTAACATCGATCTAAAAAGCGCTGCCTTTTGTCGGCAGTAATAGAATATTTTCTTTCAGAGTTCTCCTTTCTCGATATGACAGAATAATACAGCCATCACGCTGCCGCAGCTCAGTTTCCAAGATTTTTCCTGACCTTCTCAAGCGTCACTTCCGAAACTCCTGCCGAGCGTATGTAATCGGCTGCAAGGGCGGAAAGATCTGCGCTTTCGGGATCATCCACATGGAAGAGACTTTTCAGTATCGAGTTTACGTTGTCATCCACCAAAAGCTCATACTGTTTTGTTCCCGGTTTGACATCGTACAGATTTACATAAGTCTGCATATAATCCCTTACCAGTTCGTCGTATGACGCCCCCATGAGTGCAGAGAGAAGCATACAGACAGCGCCTGTCCTGTGCTCTCCCAAAACGCAATGTACCACATATTTCCCGGGATGCTCGGCAATATAGGTGACTACCTCCGCCATTGTTGTGCGGAACCGCTCGCTGGTATAATCCAGGCTCATGGTCAGATAGACGGCATCAATCGTAGAGGCATAGGAACCCTGATAACCGGGATAAGCCTTGGCAGTCTCTTCGGAGTCGTAGAGATTGATGATATGGTCGATCCCGTGTTTTTTGATGCACTCATCCGCAATACTGCTTCGTCCCAGTCTGTCGTTGATGGGGGAGGAGGAACGATACAGTGTGTCGGGTCTGATGCCTGTGGCTGCGACCTCTCTGAAATTGACAAACTCCTCATCCGACTGGTCGGGACGTTTTTCCTCGATGGGAGTCAGTCCGGCAAGCTCACGTCTTAAGGTGTATTCCTCCAGATATCCAGCCTTCTGCTTCATGCTTACAGTGACCGGCTCAGGATCGTTGAGACCATCGGACATCTTCCATACAACGGGATTTGCGCCGTCCTCGATTCTCCCGGCGATCTCATAGGTTTCGGCAAAGCTGCCCATGCTGACCCACATAGCAAGTTTTCCGTCCGCCGGAACAAGAAGCGGTTTGCCTCGCTTCACGTCCTGATAATCCGTTACGAAAGGCATTTCAATGGTTTTCTCTCCGATTGTTACCGTAACGATATCACCTTCCTCAAAGCCGGCGTCACGAAGCTCCTGCTCGTTCAGCTCAATCATAACATTGCCGTACTTATTGATATTCTCTGCGCTGATGGTTCCCTCAAGGCTCTTTTGGGGCATATTATTGACCGTAAAGAACTCCTTGGTGCCGTCAACCCGTTCTCCGTTCAGATCAATTCCGTAAACCGAAACTGCATAGTCACGGCTCGGGTCGATCTCGCTTTTGGCAAAAACATGATAGAATTCCATGATGGAATCATATTCCGAACCGTCCGCAAAGGTACGGGTCAGGGTAACAGGCTTTTCATATTTTTTTGTTTCATTGCCGTCCCAGACAAGATAGACAAGCTTATCCAGACGGTTCAGAAGACCTGTCTCGTTTTTCTCGGGATGAAACAGAATTTCCTCATCCTTTAACTGGTAAGGCACGACCAGTCCGGC
>JBGVAQ010000552.1:0-2151 GCA_045224775.1 Acutalibacteraceae bacterium
AAAGTCAGTAATAAACAATGCCCAGGAAGCCGATTTTTTCATTATCAGCGCCAATATTAAGTACATTCCCATAGAGATAAACACAAAGCTGCCTTCAAACGCAAGGTCACGGTTCAGGCTTCTTATTATGTAACCTCCTACGATCAAAAAAGCCCCGATCGCAAAATATAAAATTTTATTACGTTCCATAATTCTTTCCCACCATTTCCGAAAAGTGACAGATATATCTGTCGGCATTTTTTTCCAAATATTCCCTGCTGCTTTCCGAAGCCTTATCAAAAACAGCCACGGTGTACATTCCTGCTTTATTCGCACCGTCTATCCCCTCGGCTATATCCTCAAAAACGATACAGTCTGAAGGACTGGCACCTAATTTTTTAGCCGCAAACAGATATATATCAGGGAAGCTCTTATTTTTGCCTACCTGAGAAGTATAACAAACGGCATCGAATAAATTGCTCACGCCATTGGATAAAAGAACAGGTTCAAGAAGGTAAGGGTTAGAAGATGTTGCAAGTCCTATTTTTACGCCTTTATTTCTGAGATACTGAAGATATTCCTTTGCATAGGGTTTAAGCCTGACATTATGCTCATATTCATATCTTGCCATATTGAGCCATATCTGTATTATCTGTTCAACACTTTCCTTAAAGCCGTATTTAGCAATAGTATATCTTGCTGCGGATTCAAAATACATACCTCTTACCGCATCGGTATATTCAGTGGTCACCTCAATACCTCTCTCTGTAAGGAAATCCCTGTCAACCTTTTCCCATACATACATCGAGTCTATAAGAGTGCCGTCCAGATCAAATATAGCCGCTTTAAAATCAGTCATAATCTCCTCCAAAACAAAAAGCGGGAATGCATCAGCAACCCCGCTTAGCGTTCTTATTATACCATAAAACAAAATAAGTTTAAAGCTATATAATAAAACAATTTAAAAGTATTTTTTTGTACATTTTTTCCAAATATCATTTTACTTTGTCATTCCGAACGCAGTGAGGAATCTTTTAAGATCCTTCGCTTACGTTCAGGATGACAATAAAAAAATCCTGAGCTAAATAATAGTTTTTATAAGATAGGCAGTAATTTCGGTTCACGCTTTTCAAAAACAGTAAAATGAGTATAACCGCATTTGAGCATTATACGCAGACCGTCCTCGATACCTGCACCGACATCACCCCAGCGGTGAGCATCCGAACCAAGTGTCACATACTTTCCACCAAGTTCATGGAATCTTTTTATTATGTTTTCATCGGGAAGAGTTGTACCGATTATCTGTCTTAAACCTGAGGTATTTATTTCAAGTGCCTTTTCCTTTTCTATGAGCTTTTTAAGCACATCGTCTATCATATCCTGATAAAATCTTATATCAAAGGTTATCATGCCGTTTCCGACTATGTATCTGAAAGGATATGTAAGATGTGCAAGAGAATCGAAACAGCCATATTCTACAAGCTCCATCAGTTCACTGAAATATCTGCACAAAAGTCCGTGATAATTTTCGGGTGTATACTCAAGAAAATAGAAATCCTGTTCACCTTTAAGATTATGAAGTGAGCCGAGCACGAAGTCATAATCAGTAATTGAAAGTGCATCCTCGGCAGCAGCTTTATTCTGTGTAGCCTGACCAAGCTCTATGCCCTTATATACCTCCATTTTGCCGCTGTAAAGTGCCTTTGCCTTAACAACATCCATAACAGAGTTAACTATATCGCTATGATAATTATGCTGAGCGTATTCATTACATTCACAATGATCTGTTACAGTTATAGAATGCAGTCCGAGATTATACGCCCTGTCCGCAAGCATTATAACGCTGTCCTTACCATCAAATGAATTTTCGCTGTGAGTGTGGCTGTCGGAAATAAACTTATATTTCATTATTCGGCTCTCCTTTTTTCACCATAGCTTTTTGTCGTTCTAACAATTATAATGTCATAATGTAATTATAACATCTTTTTTTCTTTTTTGATATATCAATACTATTCTAAAAACACTAACATTTTTCATTCCAAATCGTTAAAGGTTACAGCGAGATAAAAAATTACGTTAAACAGGTCAAATTACTGTTTATTTTTTTAATAAAGAATTTTAATGTGCGGTTCTAAATCACAACCCCGTTACAATGGTCCATTTCATGCTGTA
>JBGVAQ010000553.1:0-3962 GCA_045224775.1 Acutalibacteraceae bacterium
TTGTTTGAACAATATTGTATAAACAGGGATTTTCTGAGGAAGGTGCAGAAAAATTATATTGTAACGGCTAATATGAGTTCCGGAAAGTCTACGCTTATAAATGCTCTTATAGGAAAGCAGATTACCCGTACATCTCAGGAGGCATGTACTGCCAACATAGGGTACATATACAACAAACCGTTTGATGACGGAACAGCTAATATTATTACAGATCATATTGAGCTTTATACTGATGAAAAGAAACTGAAAAATATCGGTTTTGATTATCCGAGTTTTATTTCTCTGAATTGGCAGCTTTTATGCGATGAAAAAGTAAGGGTTTGTTTCATTGATACGCCCGGTGTAAATAATTCCATCAGCAGAGAACATATTGCCATTACAAGACGAACCATAAAAAATGAAAAATATGATAAATTGATATATGTATTGGATATTAACAGGTTAGGAACAGACGAAGAAATCAGACATCTGAAATGGCTTGCAGATAATGTTCCAATTGAAAAAATTATTTTTGTACTTAACAAAATAGACAATTGCCGGAGCAGTGAGGATGATATTAAAAAGAGTATAGAAAATCTGAAGTGTGAGCTTTCGGAACTCGGATTCAAAGAAGCTGCTGTTTGTCCGGTATCTGCTTATGCTGCACTTCTTGCCAAAATAAAGAAAAGCGGAATAACTTTAAGTGATGACGATGCCGAAGACTATGACGTAATGAAAAGAAAATTCAACAGACCTTATTATGATCTGACAGCTTATTATAGTGACCCTCCTTTTACGGAGGATGAAGAACCCGAACAGCGTCTGCTTCAGAAATGCGGGTTCTACGGTCTTGAAAAAATATTATTCGGAGGTACAAAATGAAGAAAGTATTTATAAAATATAATCCCTATAAGTTGCAGACTACTATAACTGTTGACGGTAAGGGATTGGCAGAAAACAGTATCATAAGAGACAGATCTGCAGCCGGTTCACGTTTGCAGGAATGGGTAGAGGAATTACCTGAAATGCTGATGGAAGAATATAATGACACAGCTTTCAGTGTGACTTTTCAAGGTCTTCTTGCAGATTATGAGGACCTTGAATATATTATGAAGGAAACTGCAGAAAAAAACAGTAATTTCAGATATCAGCTTGAGAGGATACCCGCAACGGAAACAAAAGATAAAGAAAGCCTTATTGACAAGGTTTTTGATGAGATACAGCACGGCCCTTTTGAAGAACTGAAAAGCGATGAGATAATAAGTGCATTTGAAAATGCAAGAAGCAGTGATTTTGAAGTCTGTGTAGTTGCTACGATGAGTGCAGGAAAATCCACGCTTATAAATGCACTTCTGAGTCAGAAACTGATGCCTTCAAAGCAGGAAGCGTGTACAGCAATTATTACAAGAATCAAAGATAATGATTCTGACCATTGGGAAGCGGAAGTCTATAATAAATCAAATGAGCTGATAGAAGTTCATCCCGATCTTTCACTGGATACAATGACACGTCTTAATGCTGATCCGAATGTTTCTACGATCAGGGTATCGGGAGACATACCGTTTCTTACGGCGGACGATGTTTCACTTGTACTTATAGATACTACCGGTCCGAATAACTCCCGTGACCCCGAACACAGACGCATACAAAACGGATTTCTGAATAAATCCTCAAAATCACTGGTTCTTTATATCATGGAGGGAACATTTGGCTCCAATGATGATAATGCACTGCTTGAGATGGTATCCAGAAGTATGTCTGTAGGCGGAAAACAGTCAAAAGACAGGTTTATTTTTGTCATAAATAAAATGGATGACAGAAAAAAAGAAGACGGGCCTACAGAAGATACACTTCAGAGGGTACGAAGCTATTTGAGAAATCACGGGATAGAAAAGCCCAATCTGTTCCCTGTAGCTGCACTTCCTGCTTTACTGATAAGAATGATGCTCAATAAAACCGAAACAGATGAGGAAACGATAGAAGATGAGATACTGCCGAAAATCAGCAAAATGAACCACAGACAATCTCTGCATCTTGAAAATTATGCGAGTCTTCCTGCAAGTATAAAAGACAAAATCAGTAATGATCTGTCGGGTGCAGACGAAAATATGCAGGCAATAATACATACAGGTATTCCTTCTGTTGAAGCTGCTATACGTCAGTATGTTCAGAAGTATGCAAAAACAGCTAAAATAAAAAATATCGTTGATACTTTCAGTCATAAGCTTGATGAGGTTGACTGCTTTGAGAGAACCAAACATGAGCTGGAAAGCAATAAAGAGGAAAGAGAAAAGATACTCATACAGATAAATTTCATTAAGCAAAAAATGAAGGATGCACAGTCAGCCAAAAAATTCAACAGTGCGGTTGACAGCTCCGTAAAAAGTGTAAATGCCTCTTCTGTTGTAATCATAGAGGATATAATCGGGAAATTTCAGCAGAGAGTAACCAAGAAAATAGATTCTTACAGGGGTGAAGAACTTGGACTTGATGAAGTAAAATATGAAATGGAAAGCCTTGAAAAGTTTGCAAAAAGGCTTGAGCCCGAATTTGAAGGCGAACTTGACAATATGCTTCAGGAAAAGCTGATTGTCACCGGAAATTTACTGCTTAATGATTATAAGAAAAAACTTGTATCCCTTACAGAAGAAATAGACACAAACATGGATTCAATAAAAATAGATCCGTTAAAAATGATAGGAGGAAGTGTGATTTCCGCAGGAGAGTTTTCACTCAAAAGGTTCATTAAGGAAAAAGAAGTTGAAGACGGTGAAGAATGGATAGAAAATACCAATAAAAAATGGTACAAGCCATGGACATGGTTTCAGGAAAAAGGCTATTGGAGAACAAAATATAAAACTGTACGGTATGTTCCGGCAGACCAGCTTGCACAGGAATTTTTGTCTCCGATACAGGAGAATATATGGTCTGACGGTGAAAATGCAAAGAAATATGCCGAACAGCAGTCAAAGAAAATTGCAGCTATTTTTACAAAGGAATTTAAAAAACTTGATGATCTTATCATGAGCAAAATGAAGGAACTTGAAAATATTGCTTCAGATGAAAAGAATATACAGAAACGTATCAAGGAATCTGAAAGTAAGCTCAGATGGCTTGAGGAAACAAAAGCAAAAGTCGATAAAATACTGGAGATATAACGGGAGGAATAAATATGGCACTTACAGAAGCTTTTTACGAAGCAGTAAAAAACGGAAATCTGCTGAGAGTACGTATTATGATGAAAGACAGTCTTTTGGTAGATCCGTCTTTCAGACAGTTTGAAGAAATGGAAAAAGCAGCTTCATCAATGAAGGATCTTTATCAAAATCATGACGGCAGGAAATTTGAAACAGACAAAAATTTGTGGAATGACGAATATATGAATACACTTATGGTTCAGGTGATAAGCAATTTCTCACGGGAGAGAATAAAACATCTGAAAGATGTAGTAAGTTATCTGAGACCAACTAAAAAAACAGGTCCTTCCTCTGATGAAACAAAGAGATCTGGCGGAAAATGGGACTATGAAGAACAGAAACGCAGAGATCAGGAAAAAGGAAATATCCGTATAGTAAAAGTGTCAGTCGCAGCAACTGTCGGAGCTGTGGCAGGAGGAGTTATATCAACGGTTGCAGGAGGTAATCTTATAACGGGTGCGGCAGTAGGAGCAGTTATATGTGCTGCTGCTACTTTTGCGGCTACAATGGGAGGAAGATAATATGACTGACAATATCATCAGTACTGATGCCGGATCACCTTCCACTATTACACCTGATATTGATTCTCTTAAAAACAAACTTTCTCAGGCAAGTCTGCTTGTAGATGATATTGTCCGAAAAAATTATCTTCGCAGCCTTTCCGAACTTGAAATAGTACCTCTGCCGCCTGAAATGAAAAACATAAGCAAGATCAGGCTTTTCAGGGTAACTGAAATGGTTTATCAGAAAAAAGAATATTCGACTTATAAGTTTTCATCTGTTTTC
>JBGVAQ010000554.1:0-2144 GCA_045224775.1 Acutalibacteraceae bacterium
GCAGGAAATTGTAAGGGATGCCTGCGGGTCAAGATCGACCATAAGGACTTTTTTTCCTTGAATGGCTTTGGCGGCAGCAAGATTATAGACTGATGTTGTTTTTGCAACACCGCCTTTTTGGTTTGTAAGCGTTATTATTTTCATGTCAGTAACCCCTTATATAATTTAGGACATTTATAATTATATAAAATTTTATATAAAAAATCAAGAGTTTCCTGTTATCTTTTTAAGATACGGAAACTCTTTTAGATAAGTGCAGACATATTTTTTAATTGTTGCAGCATTAACAAGAAATATTCTGCAAAATAAAACAGCCGATTTCCGTGTCAGTGACACTTGAACAGGAAAACGGCTGTTTTGTATAATTTTTGATATTATAATTTATATAAAATATTATATAACTTCACTTTTTCTCGGACAGGAACCTTTTCAGCATGAAGGCAAGAAAATAGGGAATCGTATAGAACTTTCCGTTAAAGCCTATGTTCCTGTTGGCGAGCTTTATTCCGTATCTGATATCGGAAAACCTGTCATCAGTGATGAGCTTATTCAGAGAAGCTGTTGCGCTGTCGTTTGCTTTGACCTCAACAGGGATAAGGGAGTCTGAGTCCCTTACAAAGAAGTCCATTTCGATAGTACCCTTTTCGTTCTTGTAAAAATAAAGCTGATAGCCCTGTTTTACCAGCATATCGGCAACAATGCTTTCATAGAGTGCGCCCTTGTAGGTGTTAAAATTCTTGTTGTCCCTCAAGTCGCTTTGTACCTCGTCCTCCAAAGAGCCGACAAGCAGACCTGTATCACGGAAATACAGCTTGTAGTGGGACGGGTCATAATTGCCCTTTAAGGGCAGCTCGGGAAGCTCCATGCAATAGCAGATATTGATGATGCCTGCATCGTTCAGCCAGTCAACGGTACCCACATAATCGCGGTTCCTTGCGCCCTTTGAGACCTTGGATATCTGGAACTTCTTGTTCTCCCTGCCGAGAAAAACGGGTATCATCCTGTAGATATTCAGTATTTTTCCCTTGTCGAGTCCCTGCGCGTATTTAGTGATGTCTTCCTCGTAGTCCTTGAGTATCTGTCTCTGCATTTTCAGCGTACCGCTATAGTTGTTGTTGGAGACAAATCTGCTGACAATGGCGGGCATACCGCCGATCACGATATATTCCCGGAAATTAGAAAGCATAACATTATACTCCGTATCAGACAAGGGCTCTGTTTTCAGAAGGTGCTGATAATATCCCTCGATCTGTTCTTCGGAATAGCCCTTAGCCCATAGAAACTCTTCAAAATCCATAGAATACATCTCATAGTCTTCTTTATTGCCCACGCTGTTGGATTCTATCTCACCGTAATTGATGCCCATCAGCGAGCCAGAACATATCACATCAAATCGCCTGTCCTGATTGAAACTTTTAAGGCTCGTAGCACAGCTCACACAGTCCTGCATCTCGTCAAAAAATATGAGTGTTTCGCCCGGAATGATATTCAGGGACGGATCATGCAGAGTGATATTCTTGATGATGTCATCCACCTCAAAGCCGTCATTGAAGATATCACGGTATTTTCTTTGCAGAGCAAAGTTGATCTCAATGACCGAGCCGTAATGTTTCTTTGCAAATTCCCTTATGCTTTCAGTCTTGCCTACCTGCCGTGCGCCCTTGATGATAAGGGGCATTTTGTCAGGGTTGGCTTTCCATTCTTCAAGGAATATATCGGTTTTTCTTTTCAGATGTGTCATCAATACCACTCCTGTCTGATCGTACAACGATATTATAACACATTTTTCTAAGTATACACAAGGGTAATTTACACAAAATTCCCGAAAATTAACGTGGTGCTTGCACATATTTCCTGATTGAGCTTTAATGATAAATGCAAAAATATATGTAATTATTTATATAACTTTTAATATGAATAATTATGTAATAATGAATCTTAGCTTTAATTATAAATGCGGTCCTCTGCGTCTTGGTGGCTGAGCTGTCTGTGTCTGCATAGGCTGTGCAGGAGTCGGAGGTACAAGCTTTCTTGCTTTCTCAATGGACATAGCAAGATACTTTTTCTCGGATATCGGAGTTTTTACAATTACGGTTTTCCCGTCACATATACGCTCTGTTCTGACAGCAACATGGTATTCCTGC
>JBGVAQ010000555.1:0-2942 GCA_045224775.1 Acutalibacteraceae bacterium
ATGTTCTACAGCCTGCGTTATGAAGCGCACGCAAGGACGCTAATCTGTCCTGATAAGTTGCGGCTCCCGGTTCCATTCTTTCTCTATAACGTTCATCTAAAGAAACCAACGTAATACCATGCTCATTGTCCCGCGAAAGCTCCGCAAGCTCTATTGGAAGAATCCCTTTTGTCAGAGTAGTACACCTTATATTTGCCTCATTTAATTTTCGGATAGCTGCAATGCTCATCTGTGTCACTTCGGGGTATCCATTCATGAAAGGATCAGTGGTAAAGCAGAGCTGTACCGACTCGATCTTATCACGGAGCTTAGGGATTTCCTTGTCCAGCAATTCGAGCGTATTGGAAACAAGACAGGGCTCAAGCCACGTCTCATAATCCTTAATCTGACCGAACCGTTTTTTCATCAAAAATGCATAGCAAGGATATTTACATCCGTGCGCACATCCTTGCACATGGTTCATTGTGTAGTCCCCATACTCAACACCTGTTTGATAGAGCATGGTTTTTCGTGTTATCGTCTTCACGTTGGTTCCATCCTTTTCACCTATTTATTCTTCAGTATGTGATCGGCAATCCGCAGTGCAAGCGCCTGTGCTTTAGGGCTGCCGTTGGAAATTGCAAAGCAAAAGAGAAACATCGGTGACTTCTTGCTATTTCTAAAAATCCTTGGATTTTTAGAAACGCAAGGAAAGATTGTCTGTAATCTCTTGATAATATATGTCTTGATGTGATCTGGATTTGCATCCTTAATCTTACGATCCGTTTCATCCGGATTATCCGGATCAGGGAAGAAATCAAATATCGACATCTGCGGATCTTTCTTATAGAATTCAGTCTGCCAGCTCGAATCTCCCAGCAGCCGGTCTAAGCAACTTTCCCACGTTTTATACTTCCCGTTTTTCGGAAGCATACGGTTTAAGGCTGAGAACGGGAACAGGTACCAAACATCAATGGAACATGTCTTTGCTACGGTCTCCAGAGTTGTCCAATTAACCTGCGTAGCATATGGATCAAGGAACAATAGCCCTCGGTTAAATCTCCAATCAACCTCTGAGATTATCTGCGCGAGCTTTTCATTAGCATCTCCGCAATATACGCGAGTGATGCCCTTCATATATGAGAAATCATTATCGATCATCTGCTTAAGCTCAGCCGCTTTTTTGTTGTCGCCTTCGATAAAGTAATAGAAATCGAAACTCTTCCTCGCGGAAAGCGCAAGCCGTGCTGATCCCTCAAGGTATTGTTCTCCATCACTGGTCTCAATCTTCCCTGTTCCGGCAAAAGCATCTATATAGATCTTCTTAAAATTCTGGTTTTGGAGTGCTATTAAGTAAGCCTCCAAATAGCTTGTAAATATATTCAGCTTTTCTTGCGTCCACGCACCGCCAAATTTCTGTGTTGTCATTTACTTCACGACCTTGCCCGATATCATCGGACTCTTCCTATTTAGAAAAGTTGATCACTGTTTCTTTTTTGTTTATCTCCACCCGGTATATCTGTTCTTGCCGTGCACCATAAGTTGCTACCAGCTCTTTTTTTATATCATTTCGATACCCTTCTGACGGAAATATCGGATGGTCATCCAACAATTCCCAAAGTTCACTCAAAGGAACCATTTGCCTGCCTTTAAAGTGCTCCTGTAAATACTTGGCAATATCCCGCACATGAAAGCAGGACGCATCTGTATCGGTTGTAATAAACCCATTTTCATCAAACCTGAACTGCCCATAATCCGGGGAATTCTTTGTAGATGATTGGGCTCCAAAAACCTTCCATGCACACTTTTTGTATAATTTGAATCCCTCACGATTACTGGTACAGTGAATCAAGTTATACATATGAGAATTCTGTGTGTTATAAAAAGGAAATGCTGCCACGTAATATCTACGGTTTCCCTTTAACGATTTTATAATCTGCTCTACACGAGCCTCATACGCTTCCTTATCGCTACCAAAGGGAACCAGCCTCTCAAAATCTTCCAAGTACGTGTTCGCATATTTGTCCTTGGTCACTTGACGCTTTGCACTTGTAATAGCTCTTACTGGATCAATAACCATGTGGTTTATCATTACCTCTCCCCAATGCAAGAAGAACGGTAGCAGCGCCTTCCAGTCGATCGATGCATCGTAGGGGTCATAAAGCAAAAAATAATGAAGATGTCCCGTCTGGCTTAATTGAGATCCTATGGTAGTCAATAACTCGTTCGCATCACCGACAGAAGTTACAATTCTATAGTTTCTCTCATCCTGTGGGAGATGCTTCTTCAACTCATCTACGCGAGCCTTATCTATATCATTGAAATATAGATGCACCGCTTTATCCGTATATGTTCTCGCAACATCCAGCAGAACATTGGCAACTCGAACTGGTGATCCTTCCACCGTTTTCCCAGAGTCATCAGTATAGATGCCGCTGTTGCACATACAGTCTATATAAATAAGCCCATTGCAGGACTCTTGCAGCATCAGTTTCTGAGCCCATGATTTGATGTATTCCTCAATCAGCTCAAATTTCTTTATAGTATGAGGGCTCGCCTTGCTAATCACGCTCTTTTTTCTTGTTGGCATAAGCTACCACCCCTTTATACGGTATCTTCTTCGGTCGGTATAAGCTCCATGATGTCTCCTATGTCACATCCGAGCGTTTTGCAAACCTTCATGAGCACCTCCATGCTCACAGTCTCACCTTTGGATAGTTTCGTTACAGACGCCCAGCTTATTCCGGCCTTCGCCTGCAGGTCTTTTTTCTTCATATCCTTGTCTATTAAAATCTTCCACAGCTTCTTATAACTAACTTCCATAGTTCCCATCCTTTATGCCTCCCTATAAGGGCACCGTAAAAAATGTTACAATCACACGACGATAGTATATCACCTATGCATCAGGAACGCAAGGAACATCTTCACGAATGCACGAATTTACTTCTGATTTAATTGAATTA
>JBGVAQ010000556.1:0-3084 GCA_045224775.1 Acutalibacteraceae bacterium
ATATGACTTACATATATTTCCGCAGCCTCATTTACAAAGTAATTTATATTGGTCTGCGTTTCATTGTTTACCTTTATATTCTTTTCCGTGATATAGTTTTGTATTGCAAGATGAAGCTGCTGTTTGAAAGAGGTCGTATCAACGAGTGTATTGTCACCCGAATAGAATGCCGTGATATACTTTTCGACAGCACTCTGCATATCATAACTCTTTACAAAATTGTCTGCAAATGCTTTTTCAAATCCGCTTGCGTCACAAAGGTCTTCCAGACGGTCTCTGAACTCTGAGCTTATTGAAATATAGTAGCTGTTTGAACGCATTACATTGAATATATACTCTTTTGAAAATATAGTGGAGTATAGTACAGCGCAAACAGATATAATGAAGAGAACAAAAGCGAGGACAAATGATACAATGGAATAGGCAAAGGGCTTCACCTTTGATTTATGTCTGCGGTGTTTATGTCTGTGTTCATGCTCATGTTCATCATTATCATTTTCAGACTCAGAAGTTTGTTCCTGTAATGAGTCAAGTTCCTGCTGTTCATTTTCTGTTTCTGACATTCAAGACACTCCTTTCAACTTTTTTTGTCTATGACGGGACCTGAAACGAATTTAGCATAAACAAAAAACCTGTTCGGAGTAAGTCCCAGTTCGTCAAAAGGATAGCATGTATATAGTATAAGATTTTCCTTATCGGCACTAAGGTCATAAGCAGAACGGTCACTTTTATCCTTGACCTGCATATCGGTTATTTCATACTTGTAATTGCCGTAATTTGTGCGGATCTTTATTATCTGACCTTTCTGTGCATATTTCAAGCCATTGAAATATGTGTTGTTATGGCCTGCAACGAGGATTGTTTTACCATATCCTGGTATAAAGCTTCCGTAGTATATACCCACGCCATTTCTGAGAGCCATATTGCTGTCACCAAAAAAGAGTTTTGCATTAATCTGACAGTCCTCTATAATCAGCTCACCAAACTGATTATTATACGAGGGAAAAGTAAAGCTTGAGATGCTTACAGTTTTTTTCTGAGCAGGCTTTGCCGGCGAAGAAGGGGATGAAGTGTCCTTTTTATATTCTGATGGTTCATCAACCTCGGAAGGTTCATCGACAGGCACGAAAATATTAACATATTCGTTTGAAATATCATGCTTTTTATCAGAAAAAAATCTTCCGGCAATAGATGCATATGAACTAACGGACGGAATTAACACGACAGCACAGATTATATAAATAATAACACAAAAAACTATGGGAAGAATAACGAGATCCTTCCCATATAAAGAATTTTTGTGTGAGTGATGCTTTTTACGCATTTTCATACTCGACCTTTTTCTTTGTTTTGATGAGATATACACCAGCTGCTGAAATGAGAAGTACACCTATACCTGCAACTGTCATAACACCGGGGATATTGAACTCAAATCCTGTAGGCTTGATAGGATCGGGATCAATTATGGGCTTGCCACGGTTGTCAAGATTTACATCGAGCCATACTTTACCGTTTTTGTCAACGATAGATACTTCCATCTCTGCCTTGTTATGAGCAATAGTAAGGTCAACAATATCAACGGTGTACTGGCACAGTGAGAAGAACTCATCTACCTGTGCGTCTGTAAGACCTTTGTAGTTAGCTGCACCGGTGCTTGTGAGATAATCTTTTGTTGCTTCGATTCTGTCGATTATCTCATCAGCTTCTTCATCTGTAAGATCAACAGTATTCAGATAGTTTTCTGTCTGATTGATATAGCTTACAGGCAAAGACTTTTCAGTGCCCTGCATAGTAACAGTTGTGTGAAGCTCATCAAGAATCCTCTGTTCTGCATCATTTATACCGGCTGCAGAAGCTGTTACGGAAGCACCGGCAGCTACAGCGGCAGCAAGTGAGCAGGCAGAAAGAACTTTAAGAAACTTTTTCATATACATTTCCTTTCTTAAAAATAATATAAGAAATCTTCTGAAATCTTATTTACGATTATTATACTACCGATAACACTATTTGTCAATAAATTAATTATGCCATATTTTAGCATTTATAAAAAAACGTGTATTTTAAGCCTTTAATAAGGCATAAATGTATCACTTTTATAGTGTTTCCTGTGCATGGTTAATTGTAATAAGGTACTAAATTTCAAAAGTTAGTGCTTTGGTTAATTGGATTTGTAATATCATGGATAATTTTGGTTAATAGGTAAAATTCAGTACTTTTATATTGACATGAACTTTTGTTTTTATTATAATGTTTGTTAATGTAAAAATACTGTAGAATTTTATCGTTTAATAAGACTGAAATGGTAGGAGTGTGCTTATGGAAGAGAAAATTGAAAATCCTGTCGAAAAAGAGATCGATTTGGGGGTAATTCTTAATATCCTGAAAAGAAATCTTATACTGATAATCATTGTAACATTGGTTTTCGGTACGGGAAGCTATCTGTATTCGAGATTTTTTATCGAAAAGAAGTATTCGGCAAGTTCAACGCTTATCGTAAACAATAAATCCAACGATAAGACGACTTATAATACTACAGAACTGAATGCAGCACAGGATCTTGCCGAGGTCTATGCTATAATCATCAAATCCGATACGGTTCTTCAGCAGGTTATTGACAATCTCCATTTGGGTATGACATATACACAGCTCAATAGTTGTGTCAGTGTTTCATCCGTAAATAAAACTCAGGTCTTTAAAATAACAATGACATATACAAATGCCGAGTTTGCAAAGAAGGTCATGGAGGAGATAGTAAGAGTCGCTCCGCCTATAATAGCCGATAAGGTCGAGGCAGGTTCTGTTAAGGTAATAAGCGATCCGAGAATAGATAACAACGGAAATCCCGTAAGCCCTAATTCAAAGAGAAATGCACTTATAGGAGCTTTGGCAGGACTTGTATTGGTTCTTGTTTTTATTTTCCTTAAGGAAATGATAAACAATAAGTTCAAGACTGAGGATGATATAATTAATACACTTCATGTTCCGCTTATAGGAATGATTCCGAATGTTGACAGAAAGGAGTTCCGTGAGATATGAATAAGAATCTTCGTAAACCTGTAAATAAGGAAATACTCAGTGTTGCTG
>JBGVAQ010000557.1:0-3015 GCA_045224775.1 Acutalibacteraceae bacterium
ATAAACCATCGGAGAAACAGCAACATAGGAAATTATGTTCTCTGAATTAAAATACAGTTCTTTTTACAGTTCTTTTTTAGGAAAAGCGTCATTATTTTTCCATCTTTTATTAGGAAGCTTTCTGCTAATGCTTCCTTGCAGTGCTATATACAGTGATGTAAGTCTTTGCTGACCATCTAAAACAGGATATTCTCGGTCATGCAGATTACACCACAACCATGAATATCTACACCGATGCTACCGAAGAACTGAAGGAGTCTGAGATCAGCGAACTGGATGAGTTTCTGAAAAAGGACGAGCAGGAAGATACAGAAGACGAAGAATAAGAGTAAGCGTTGCGGACGTTAAAATGTTCTGCAACGCTTTTTTTCTGTTGATGTTCGGTGTGATTTGTGTTAAAATTTTTATAGTGATATACCAAGGATGGTGAACTTAAATATGAAAACCTTTACAACTACCGGAGTTTGTACTAAAGAGAATAACTATATGGTGGATATTACAGACCGTCTGATAAAGATGAAAGCTATGGTGGATGCTGGAAATTATTTTACCGTTACTCGTGGCAGACAGTACGGAAAAACTACGACACTGACAGCACTTGCAAAGTATCTGAAAAATGAATATATCGTCCTCAGTCTTGATTTTCAAAATTTAGACGATGGTTCATTTGAAAACGGCAGTATTTTCACACAGGCATTGTCACAGTTGATGATAGATGAGTATGAATTCGGCGGTGCTGAGATTCCTCAAAATTATATAGATGCGTTTGAGGAGCTTTGCCAGAAAGAAACTGCCAAAGTCAGAATGGCAGATATTTTCCGCATTTACAAAAGATGGTGCAGAGATTCTGATAAACCGGTCGTTCTGATGATCGACGAGGTTGACAGTGCGACCAATAATCAGGTATTTCTTGATTTTCTTGCATTGCTGAGAGAGGGATTTCTTGCAAGGACTTCCAAAGGGGTCCCTACCTTCCGTTCCGTCATTCTTGCCGGAGTTACCGATATCAAAAGTCTGAAACGGAAGATACGTCCGGATGAAGCTCACAAATTCAATAGCCCGTGGAACATTGCCGCAGATTTCAATATTGATATGAGTCTGCCAGTTGAGGGCATTGTGGGAATGCTTGATGAATACGAAAACGATCATCACACCGGCATGGATACAGCAAGAATGGCTCAGGAGATTTATGACTATACAAGCGGTTATCCGTTTCTTGTCAGCCGTATCTGTCAGATCATCGACAATGAGCTTGCTATGTGGACGATCAGCGGAGTAAGCGAAGCGGTAAAGCGTATTTTGCAGGAGAAAAATACCCTGTTTGATTCATTGATGGGCAAGATTTACGACAACAAGCCACTTAACGATATTTTGCAGACTATCCTTTTCAGCGGCGAGCGTGTTGCTTATAATCCGGACAGCATTCCCATAATGGATGGCGAGATGTATGGTTTATTAAAAGCTGTAGATAACGGTCTTTATATATCAAACAGAGTTTTTGAAACACGCATCTACAATTATTTCCTTACTCAGACTGAACTGAAAAACAGCCCTATCTCTGTTTCAGGCTCGGAAAGCAAGGAAATGCTTATCGAAAACGGCCGCTTGAATATGGACAAACTACTTGAGCGATATGTAACAGTCTTTGACGATATTTACGAAGGCAAAGCCGACACATTCAGCGAAGAAGAAGGCGCAGAAGATTTCTGCTTTTCATTCGTCCAATTATAAACGGAACGGGTAATTACTATGTTGAAAGCCGGACACGCAACAATGAACGCATGGATATTGTAATAGACTACCTTGGCGAGCGTTTTGTGGTAGAGCTGAAAATATGGCGTGGAGAGGTTTATCACGAAAAAGGAGAACAGCAGCTTGCTAACTATCTTGACTATTATCATCTTGACAGAGGCTATATGCTGACATACAGCTTCAACAAAAGCAAAAACAGCAGTCTGACCATGAAAACCGTACAAGACAAAACTCTGATAGAAGCTTTTGTGTAATGAGCGAAAATCCTATTGTAGTTCCCTTTTTGTTCTTGGTATTTGTCAATATGCGAAAATTATAATATTTAAGGAGACCAGTATGATAGCGGCACATATCAACAAAAATAATATAGAACAATCTGTACAAGAGCATTGCCGTGAAACAGCCGCTTACGCTGCATCGGAAGCGCAATCAACTGGCTTATTCAATACAATGTTTCTGACAGGACTTCTTCACGATATTGGTAAAAACACAGAACTATTCAACACTTATATACACAATGCACAACAAGGGAAAAATCCTGAAAAAAAGATCAATCATTCAAGTGCAGGTGCAAAGTATATTATTGAAAAAATAAGCACTGAAAACACATATGAATTATTTACAAAACAGCTTATAGCTTATGCTATCATATCACATCATGGACTGAATGATTGCCTTTCCTACGATGGTGAAGATAAATTTACAGCAAGATTATTTCCCGCTGAAAAAGATTACGAAAAAAATTATAAAGAATCACTGGAAAACAGTAAGGATTTTCTCAATAATGAGAATATAAAAAAATTATTTGACTCCTCCTGTTCTGAAATAAAATCTATAATCGAAAAAATAAACTCCATAACAGCAAAAATGAATACTCCTAAACCAATACAGGAAAAATGCTTTTTAAACGGATGTCTGGCAAGGATCATTCTGTCGATGCTTATGGACGCTGACAGGCGGAATACAGCAGAATTTATGAATGGTGAAAAAGAGTACCGTATGAACAATAGCGAAAGAACAATATACTTTTCTGAGTGTCTTGATAAACTTAATGATCTTCTTGTTTCTTTTGCTAAAAAAACAGATAAAAATAATATTGATCAGCTCAGGCAGGAAATGTCCGATCAGTGCTTTGAGTTTGCTGAACATAACGAAAATGGTATATACAAGCTTCCGATCCCCACAGGCGGCGGAAAAACCTTCTCAGCAATACGATTTGCTTTACGCCTGGCACAAAAAGAAAAAAAGGACAGAATTATATAT
>JBGVAQ010000558.1:0-2362 GCA_045224775.1 Acutalibacteraceae bacterium
AGAATCCAATACGGGCAGAGCGATCATATCGCAAATCAAGCACAAGAAAGCAGCGATACCGATACTCAAAGTATATCTCCTGAAACAGACGATACATACACAAAAGAAGACTTCCTCTCCGATGTATTCATGAGTGAAAAGGAATATGACAAGCTCATGGCACTGCTGAAAAGAAAGAAAAACATCATCTTGCAGGGTGCGCCGGGCGTCGGCAAAACATACTGTGCAAAACGCCTTGCATGGTCTTTGATGGGTGAAAAGGATAATGACCGTGTGTGCATGGTGCAGTTTCATCAAAGCTATTCATACGAGGACTTTATTTTGGGCTACCGTCCTGACGATGAAGGCGGATTTGAATTACAGGAGGGTATGTTCTATCGCTTCTGTGAAAAGGCAAAGAATAACCCTGATAATGATTATTATTTCATTATTGACGAGATCAACAGAGGCAATCTCAGCAAGATCTTCGGTGAGCTTCTTATGCTTATTGAAAACGATAAAAGAGGCGAAGAACATCAGATAGAACTGATATACGGAAATAAACCGTTTTACATACCTGAAAATCTGCATATTATCGGCATGATGAATACCGCTGACCGTAGCCTTGCCATGATAGACTATGCTCTGCGCCGGCGTTTCAGTTTCTATACAATGCATCCGGCTTTTGAAAAAGCGGATGAAAACGGTTTTGCAGACTATACAAATGAAATCGACTGTCCTCTTTATCACAGCGTGATCGACAGAATAAAAGAGCTGAACAAGGCGATCAAAGACGACGGCGCGCTCGGCAGCGGGTTTGAGATTGGTCACAGCTATTTTACTTCCGAAAGTACAGACATGATCAATGATGAGTGGGTAAAGAATGTTGTAGAATATGAGATCATTCCGCTGATAGAGGAATACTGGTTTGACAACGAAGCCGAATGCTCTAAATGGAAGGAAAAGCTGTATCATACAATAGGTGAGCCTTATGACGAATGATAAGGGTATTCTGATAAAGAACATTTATTATATGCTGTCATACGCCTTCCAGACGCTTAAACAGAAGGATTATGAAAGAGTGGCTGCGGAGGAGTTTGATAAAATATATGATCTCTTTGCCGCTATTCTTGTAAAAGGTGTAGCGCGACAGCTTAAACAGGGACTTTACCGTGAATATGTACCCGTGCAGGATGAGCTGTCTGTTATGCGCAGCAAGCTGAATATGTCCGATACAGTCAGACTGAAAGCACAGTGCAGCCATCGGCTTGCCTGTGAATATGATAACTTTTCGGAAAACAATATCTATAATCAGATACTGAAAACGACCATATACCGCCTTGTGCGCACAAAGGAAGTTGACACAAAGCAAAAGCAGTCACTGAAAAAGCTCCTGCTCTTTTTTGGGAATATCGACCTGATACAAACAGATCATATCAAATGGAATCAGCTTATCTATCAGCGCGGCAACAAAAACTATGAACTTCTTCTGAATATCTGTCACCTTACACTAAAAGGCTTGCTGCAAACGACCGAAAATGGAAAATTCAAGCTGCTGTCATTTTCTGACGAACACATGGAAATGCTTTTCCAGCGCTTTGTTATGGAATACTACAAGCAGCATCATAAGGAACTCAGCCCGAAAGCGCCAAGAATAGATTGGAATATCACCGACGGACAGGAAAGCTCCATGATACAATTTCTGCCGAAAATGCAGACGGATATCACCCTGCAAAGCGGAGAGAAAACGCTTATCATAGACACAAAATACTATACAAGCATCATGGCAGAAAACTATAAAAGCACATACCGTTCCGCTCATTTATATCAGATCTTTTCCTATGTCAAAAATATGGATACAGAAAACACCGGAAAGGTCTCAGGTCTCTTGCTTTATGCTAAAACATCGGAGGACAACCTTCCTGATGGTAGTAGTGCGCTGATTGGAAATAATCGTATCGGTATAGAGGTCATTGATCTTAACAGAGATTTCAAGAATATCGCAGGACAATTAGAAAACATAATAAACAATTATCTATTATAAAATAAAAATCCCGACTTGCATACAGCACCTATTTTTCTCTAATCAAACCCAAAAGTACAGTAAATATGCATATTTTAGAAATTTGAAAATGACATTTTGGGATTTTCAAAATCCCAATCCAAGAAATATGCACACATAAATCGCACTGATACAGGACTGTTTTAGGTGCCGTGTGCAAGTCGGGATTTAATATTTTTTAAGATTACAGCTGTAAACTATTCACAAATACAAATGATAAAATGAACAGGAGGGGCTGATCATGCCGCTATATGATGGATTTACAAATCTTCAGACTATGAGCAAAACGCTCCGTTTTGAGCTTCAGCCGGTAGGAAACAC
>JBGVAQ010000559.1:0-2474 GCA_045224775.1 Acutalibacteraceae bacterium
GAAAATTTCCGTGAAATACTGGAAAAAGCCGCTGATAAAGAAAAGAGTGCCAAGCTTTCAGATAAGATAAGAGCCATGCTCAGTACCAGAATATCAAACACAGAAAACGGAGAGAACATATTCTCACCGATAACTTTTGTTGAGGATATACACAAAGGCGGCAGAGCAAGAAAAATTGCATGGCTGTATAATACGGCTGTTCCGGAAGTGCATTTCAAAAACGGCACTCCTGCTGACGAAAAATACTTGCAGGCTGTTATTTTGTGTTACAGTACAATGGATATTCCGGGAAGAAATGACAGTGCATTTTTACTTGCCAATGAACTTAACGAAGATGAACTTAACCGTTATGCAGCAGAGATATTCTCAAAATGGCATAGTGCCGGAGCAGAAGCAAAAACTAAATGGGCTATGTATTTTTCCGTCATACACGGCGGTGATAGTATGGTTGAGATAGCTTTGAAATGTATAAAGGAATGGGCTGAAAATATGAGAGGTGCTATAGCAGCAGAAACAGTAAAGGCAATAGCACTTAACGGAAGTCCGGTTGCACTTATGAGTGTTGATAACCTTGCACATAAATTCAAGCAGAAGCAGGTAAAAAAGGCTGCATCAGATGCTATGGAAACTGCCGCTGATGCATTGGGTATAACGGCTGATGAATTAGGGGACAGGATAGTGCCGGATTTTGGCTTTGATGAAAATATGGAGCGTATTTTCAATTACGGCGAGAGAAAATTCAAAGTATGCCTTTCACATTCATCAGAGCTTGAAGTATATGACGATAACGGAAAGAAACTAAAAACAATGCCTGCACCTGCCAAAAAAGACGATGAAGTTATTGCAAAAAAATCCAATTCAGATTTCAAGGCACTTAAAAAGCAGATTAAAAATGTACTTTCAATACAATCATCAAGACTGGAAACAGCACTTATTTCAGGCAGAAAATGGAACAAGACCGCATGGGAGAATCTGTTTGTCAAAAATCCTGTGATGCATACCTTCGCAACAGGTCTTATATGGTCAGCATATCACGATGATGAAGTAACGACTTTCAGATATATGGAGGACGGTACATTCAATACAGTTGATGAGGATGAGTTTGAACTTCCTGAAAATTGCCACATAAGTCTTGTTCATCCGATAGAACTTGATAAGGAAACTCTCTTGGCATGGAAAGAGCAGCTTAGTGACTATGAAATAATACAACCGATAAAACAGCTTGAAAGACCTGTATATTTTATCAGAGATGAAGAAAAGGGAACATTTGATCTTAATCGTTTCAACGGACAAAAAATAAATGCACTTACACTTATGGGACGTGCAGTAAAGCTTGGCTGGAACAAAGGCTCGGCACAGGATGCGGGAATGTTCTATGTCTTTTACCGTGAAGATATAACTGAAAAGGTAAAGCTTGATGACGGTAGTTACGGATTGCTTGGAACAGCTGCCGAGCTGCATTTCAGTGGCTGTTATATTGCCGTTGAGAATGAGGAAGTTACACTCGAAAATATACGTTTTTATACTCCCGGAACAATTAAACACGGAAGTTATATTTATGATGAAGCCGATAACGAAAAAGCAATTCAGCTCGATAAAGTTTCACCGAGATATTTCAGCGAGATCATTTTGCAGTTGGAAGAAATAGCTAAAAATACAGAAAACGACAGGGAGTGAAAACATTGAGCTATAAAATTTATAAGGAAGCACCGCCTGTTATTCTTGAATTTCTCAATTACATTGAAAATATCAAGGGAAGATCTTCACTGACTACCGAAGAATATTACAGAGATTTGAGAACATTTTTCCGTTTTATCATAAAAGACAGGGGTCTGATCGACAAGGATATTCCTGTTGATGAAATAGATATTTCTTGTGTTGATCTGGAAATGGTCAGTTCAGTGACGTTTTCCGAAATTCTTCTTTTCCTTAATTATTGCAAGGACGAAAGAAACAATGCTTCGGCAACAAGAGCCCGTAAAACCACTACATTAAAGGATTTCTTTAATTATCTCACAGTCAAGACACATAAATTATCATATAATCCGACTGAACAATTGGAATCACCCAAAGCAAAGAAAAGTCTGCCTAAATATCTTACCCTTGAGGACAGTCTGAGATTATTGGAAGCTGTAGACGGAGAATTCAAAGAAAGAGATTACTGTATTCTTGTCTTTTTCCTGAATTGTGGACTCAGATTGTCGGAGATGGTAGGTATAAATCTTTCCGATATTAACAGTGAAAATGTAATCAAAATAAGGGGAAAGGGGAATAAAGAAAGACTCCTTACCCTTAATCCTGCCTGTGTAAAAGCACTTAATGAGTATATGAATGTCAGACCTGTTGACGGCATTACTGATAAGAATGCTTTGTTTATAAGCAGAAAAAAGTGCCGTATTACAAATAAAGGGGTTTATCATATGGTAAACCATTATCTTGAAAAGATCGGACTTGGTAATCAGGGGTACTCACCT
>JBGVAQ010000560.1:0-4589 GCA_045224775.1 Acutalibacteraceae bacterium
AGCTTGTAGGTCGTACCTGAGGTTGCGGTATCGGCAATCTGATATACCATATCACCGGTTGTTGTATAGCCGGAGGTGGTCGGTGTAGAAGCCGAATACGCTAAAATCGGATATTTGCCTGTAGACTTACTGTAGTTGTAGGTACTGCTCTGCTTTCTGTTGCCGTTGGACAGAGAGAAATGTGTTGCATTATCCGGAACAGGAACTTTGTACCATTCCCTGTTATCACCATCAATCTTACCGGTATACTTCATCACATAGCCATGACCTTGCTGGAGTATCTGTGTATTTCCGTTATAGAACTGTACATGAATATCATCCCAGGTATTGCCGGCATTGTTCTTGATGTAGAGGTAATCAACTGTGCCGCCGCTTTTACGGAAAGTATAGGTGACAGTCTTGTTGTTTTCCTCCTGCATCCAGTTACTAACGGAGGTCTGGGCAGCATTTCCGTCGTTAGCATAATATCCATAGCCAAGAGTATATTCAATCACCTTGGTTTCCTTGCCGCCGAGGCTGCCTTTCCTGATTCCTGCACCGACAAGACCGTTGCTGAAGATCACCTTTGTATAATTCTTGATATCACCCAAAGGCCGTCTGAACTTATAAACGGTATCGCCATACTTGTCCTTGAAGGTAGCTCCGGGCTGCAGTTCCAGACTGTTCATATACTGATTGAAGGTATTGCCCGAACCGGCACCGGCGAGTGTAGGATCCTGAATTGTGCCATTGCTATACAGATCGGAACCTATAGGCAAAACACCCGGCCAGATAGAATAAACTGCTCTCAGCCAGTTATCATCACGGAGATCGCCGCCGCCATAGAAGTAAGCATATACATTATTCCAACCGGCCGGCTTTTTGAAGTAAACGAAGTCATGGTCGGAATTTACTTCAAATGCTGTACCGTTTTTATCATAGAGGGTATCATTGCGAAGTGTGATCTCATCATCAGTCCATTTTACAAGAGTACCATTTTGCCGGTTATTAGTTGATGAAAACTTCCAGTAGTTGTTGTAATTTTTCTTATCCTTAGAAGTCAGATCTATCTTAGTGATTGCTGAATAGTAATAACCATAGTTCTCATAATCACCGCTGCTATGGGTAGATGTAGTACCATTGTTGATACGGAAATGCGTTGCCTCCTTCGGGATAGCAATCTCATAACACAGATCGCCGTCGTTTTCGACTTTGTTCTGGAATTTGATTCGGTAATTTGACTGTGCATAAGCATATGGCTCCATCAGGTATCCCGGAAACCTCTCACCTATGGGTTCATATGAAGGATTTGCATCTGTTCCATTATTTTTGAAGAACTCAATATGGATATTATCCCAGCAATACTCATGATTGCGGCGGAAGATAATCTTCTGCGGCAAAGCTTCATAAGCGACACCGCTGTTGCCGGCTGTTCTGGGATAAGATGTGGTTGCAGGAAGCGTTGCTGCATTAGCACCAAGATCATCCCAGGTAGCTACTTCAATATGACCGGATGATCCGTTGCCATTTCTTCTGTACAATTTACCTTTAGTAAACTCGAATTTATCAGTATAGTTATGCCATGTACCCCAGCCAAGTATGAATCGTACCATTTTAGCACCGTCCGGCGGCTGTATCTTCCAGATAATATTCTGTGTGCGTCCGGTACTGTTTTCATAGACAGGTCCGTTGCTATTATTATAATATACAAAACGTTCCCATACCTTATACTTGCCAATAGCTTTTCCGCTGTTGTCATAGAACTCCGCTACAATATCTGTTGTAGGTTCATTATCCAGATCACCCTTGGTCAGTGTCCGGCTGTTTGGCCAAGTAGTATTGACAAAGGTGCCGTCTTTCCAGAACCATTTATTTTCACTGTAGCAATTAACATCCTCAAAGAAAATATAATCATTGTCGGTTCTCGGCAATATCCATGTTTTCGGTTCTGATGTCGGAACATTTTCCTGCGGCTTATAAGAATAGGTCACAGTAGTTGTTGAAGTGCCTTCCGCCGGATCAGGAACAGTTTGTGGATCTCCCTGAATCGTCACGCTCGGTGACGGACTTGGTGATGTTACCGGACTGCTGATACTGTATGTAGTAGGCTTGCTTGCCTTATCGGGAACATAATACAGATCAAACTCAGCGCCGTCAAGCGGATCGCCGTGTTCGTCAACCTTGTAGATATCAAGGTTTGCATTCTTGCGTTTATCCTTGTGTGTAAAACGATACTGCCTTGCCTGTCCCTTGATTTCAAAGGCACCAATGCCATTTTCTGTGATGTAGCTGCGCTCGTATCCTTCTGGAGCCTGTACCTCTACGAAAATATATCTTCCGTCCATAAGTCCTGTGATCGGACCGGTTTCATAGTAATCCGGTACAGTTTCCCATTTAGAATCATCTGAACCTTCCGGTCTGTGCTGGAGTTCAAAGCTGAATCCGTTGGCTGAGAATCCTAACGGAGCCGCACCTATATAGTTCACAGTAAACTGAGCCTTTCCATCGATCACGGTTACGGGTAAGGTTTCATAATTACTATCACTAAATACATGACCGTCCTTGTCTGTCTTATCTGTAAGCCTGAACTCATATTTGGTATCTGTATTGTCAACATACGCTTTCATGCCGGAGACGGTAAAGCTGTTCATCGGAACATCCTTTGCCGGAATGTCAAATCTGCCGTTATGGATTGCATAAACCAGTGACGTATCGCCTGCCGGTTTTGCAAGCATGTACTGCGGTGCTTCTATCTCGCCGTTTGCGTTTGTGGTATAAACCGACGGGATATGACTGCCGCTGACCATATCTGATGTATGCCAGAATAGTGCAACAGAAGATTTAAGTCTGCCGTCTTCTTTGGTAATCTCAAAGTTGCAGTCTGTGATCGCTTTATCGGCGGCAGCAAGATATTCAGTTTCTGTCATAAGCATAGTGCTGTTATAAGGCACCATCTGTAACAGGTAGTAGGTCGCACCCGGAAGTCTCTTGGCTTCGTCTTCTTCATCAACCTTAATGAGCGTGATCTTTGTCTGTTCTACATGCTGAAGGTTACCGATACGATTGTACGGTTCACTTCCAAGAACAAAGCCCGAATCATAGCTTGCCTTTGCAGTCGTAGCCGAAGCATTTTCAACATCTATCGTAAAGACGGCCGGTTGTTCCCTGAGAAGATAATTAGGAAGCTTTTGGCTTTCTGTAAGAGTATAAGTATTAAGCGGGAAGTCCTTGAAGTAGATCATACCTTGTGCATCGGAAATAACGATATTGCTGTCTCCGCCAAGAATATACTTCTCGTCAGTATTCTTCATTACATTTACGTCAATGCCGTTGCATGTCAATTCAAATGTTGCATTCGGAATAACCTCATCAACATATCCTGCTGGATGATCGTTAAACGCATCATAGTGGTTCTGGTCGATTTTCTTAACCTCTGCATTGCCGAGTATCTGTGTATTCTTGATATAGACCATCTGAGGATTATTGCTGTCTTTTACCTGAGCAGTAACAATATTGTCAGTAGCTGAATATGTACGGCTCTCACCAGTACTTGTAGAATACGATTCTGTATAGCCTTTCAGCGGTTTTTCAACTATCTTATACGAATAAGCGTTATTGCTTTCATCATAAACAGGCAGTGAATCAAACTCTTTGTACATATTTTCGCTGTGATCAATTATTACCGCAGGATCTCCCGACGCTGTGATCTTCATAGTGTCTCCGAGTACGATAGACTTAGTAAATTTAATCTCATACTCCGAGCATCCGGAAATATTCGTAATTCTATATTTTTTACTACCGTCCAGATTATTAATAAATATCACATATTTTCCGTCTGTCTTTTCTGTGTAAGGAATTGTAAATTTACCGGAACCATAATGGGAATACTGAGCAGAAACCTTAGCAACAATGTTTTCATCACTGACAGCAGCATAAGTTGTTCCGTTGTTGGAAGAAACTTCAAGCGTGAATGTCAGAGGTAAATTATCGGGATTGGGTATAACTGTTGCATAGTTTGCTCCCGAATTTGTTTTACGATCAAGAGATACAGCCATATAAGAGTCTGAATACTTGTTAAAGCTTGCAGTCTTGTTATCCCATACTTTTTCGGCCTTCATATACGTCAGCGGAAGTGTGTTTGTGACATAGTAAGCTGTTGCAATATTTTTATTAGTACCGCCTACTGTATCTTGTTGTGCAACATAGGTCGCACTTCCTGCATAGCCGTACTTTGTCTGCCCGTCAATGAAGTATGGAACATCATCAAGGATTACATTACCGTCCTGAGTCTTCTTAGCAACTTTTATCTTTACATCTTTAAGGTCAGTATAGTTCGTGCCGTCTGATGATTCCTGAACCTTGACGAAGAACTGACCTGACGGTACAGTAAAGCTTACATCAACATCTCTTGTGCCTGTTCCCGTATCGTGAGAGATAGTACAAAGTGCATCACCGGTTACTGCATTAATAACTTTATAATACTTAGTCTTATAAAGACCGCAAAGTGTTATGGTTGCAGTTACGTTTGAGATGCTTTCGGCAGGAATTGTGAATACGCCTGTTTTCAGGGTATCTGTTCCCTCATGAACATTCTCACTGACATTATAGAC
>JBGVAQ010000561.1:0-3939 GCA_045224775.1 Acutalibacteraceae bacterium
AATTAATAATTAATAATGCCTCCATCTTTGAGGGAGGTGGCACGAAGTGCCGGAGGGAGTTCTTCACGCAGTTTCATATAAAGTATACTCTCAGTTGAAAAATTCTACAACCACTGTCATCCTGAGCGTAAGCGAAGGATCTTAAAAGATTCCTCACTACGTTCGGAATGACAAACTAAGCGTGTTTATTTTTCTCTTTCCGCTTCGCTGATATTATCATGAGCGGAAGTTATAACTCCCTCAGTCAGCATAGCTGCCAGCTCCCTCACGGAGGGAGCCTTATTCCTCATTTGAAAGGATATAAAAATGGAAGATCTTGATTTTGAAAACAGAATAGTTTCACCGACTGAAATAATGGGCGAAAATGACGGTGATAACCCGCTCAGACCGAGAACACTTGATGATTATATCGGGCAGGAAAAAGTAAAAGAAAATCTTGCGGTATTCATGGCAGCAGCAAAACAGAGAAATGAAAGCCTTGATCATGTACTTCTGTACGGACCTCCCGGACTTGGCAAAACAACCCTTTCGGGTATAATAGCAAACGAGATGAGAGTAAATCTTCGTATAACCTCAGGACCTGCAATAGAAAAACCCGGAGATCTTGCCGCCATACTGACAAATCTCAATGAGGGAGATGTACTTTTCATTGATGAGATACACCGTATATCAAGGGCGGTTGAAGAAATACTCTATCCTGCTATGGAGGATTTTGCAATAGACATAGTGACTGGTAAGGGGCAGATGGCTGCATCGTATCATCTTCCTTTGCCGCATTTTACTCTTGTAGGCGCAACGACAAGAGCCGGACAGCTCACAGCACCGCTGCGTGACAGATTCGGTGTATCACTGCGGCTTGAGCTTTACAGACCTGAGGAACTTGCAATGATAATAAAAAGAAGTGCATCTATACTCAATATAGAGATAGAGCCTGACGGCGCACTTGAAATAGCATCACGTTCAAGAGGAACACCGAGAATAGCAAACAGAATGCTTAAACGTGTAAGGGATTTTGCTCAGGTTCTTTCAGACGGTGTAATAACTCTTGAAACGGCAAGGATCGCACTTGAACGTCTTGAAATCGACGAGCTTGGACTTGACTCGAATGACAGAAGAATGCTTTCAGCAATAGTAAAGTTCTATCGTGGAGGACCTGTCGGACTTGAAACGCTTGCAGCAGCCATAGGAGAGGAAGCTGTAACAATCGAGGATGTTATAGAGCCGTATCTTATGCAGATAGGCTTTCTTAACCGTACACCGAGAGGCCGCTGTATAACAAGAGCCGCCTGTCTGCACATGGGCTTTGATATGCCCGATGCACAGGAGGGACAGATAAAATTTGAATGATATGAATAATATTAATGTACTTACAGTTTCACAACTGAATTTTTATGTAAAGTCGCTGCTTGATTCCGACAATAATTTACGTTCAGTATTTCTCAGGGGAGAGATATCAAATCTTACCGACCACTACAGATCGGGACATATCTATCTTACTTTGAAGGATGATAAATGTGCATTGAAAGCTGTGATGTTTGCGGGGAATGCACGTTATCTTAAATTCAGACCTGAAAACGGAATGAACGTGCTTGTAAGGGGACGTGTATCACTGTATGATGCGACAGGAACATATCAGCTTTATATAGATGATATGCAGCCTGACGGAATAGGTGCGCTCAATCTTGCATTCGAGCAGCTAAAGAAAAAACTTTTGCAGGAGGGCATCTTTGATGAAGCACATAAAAAGCCGCTGCCTGCATTTCCGCAGCGTATAGGTGTTATAACCTCGCCTACAGGGGCTGCGGTACAGGATATTTTCCGCATACTCAAAAGACGTTATCCTGTTGTAGAAGTTATAATGTGTCCCGTACTTGTTCAGGGAGAGAATGCCGCCGCACAGCTTGCCGAAGCTGTACGAAAATTCAACCGTCTGAAATGTGCGGATGTAATAATAATCGGCAGAGGCGGAGGTTCGATAGAAGATTTGTGGGCATTTAATGATGAGGTTCTTGCAAGAGAGATATACAGGTCGGATATACCGATAGTTTCCGCTGTCGGACACGAAACGGATTTTACTATATGTGATTTTGCTGCAGATGTAAGAGCATCAACGCCATCGGCAGCGGCAGAGCTTGTTACACCCGAAAAGGAAGAACTGTTCGGAGCAATAGCATTTTATCGTGATCGTCTGAAAAAGCTCATGTCAAAAAGGCTTGATGAAGAAAAACATAGAGTTTCGGTTTTATCAAGGTCAAGAGTGCTGAGATCACCTGCCGAAATGATAAAATACCGTTCAATGAAGCTTGACATGCTTACGTCAGAACTGAAAAACGCTTATGCAAGAATTCTCTCAGAAAACAGGAATAAGCTTGCAGCACTAAGCGCAGGACTTGATATACTCAGTCCCTTGAAGGTGCTTTCAAGAGGATATTCGGCGGCGGTCATGGACGGAAAAATAATAGTGTCGAAAAATGATGTTGAATCAGGCGACAGGATAGAACTTATACTCTCAGACGGCAGGATAGGCTGTACTGTTGATGATATCTTGGAGGAAAAATGATGAAAAAGAAACTTAACTATGAGCAGTCTGTTTCAAGACTGGAGGAGATAGTTGAACTTCTTGAAAACGGAGAACTTCCGCTTGAGGAGTCAATGAAGATTTTCGAGGAGGGTACAAAGCTTTCGGCTGAATGTTACAGTATGTTAAGCAAAGCCGAACAGAAAATAACACAGATATCCGATATTGAAAATGAAACCATAAACGAGGAGGACAGTTATGAGTGATATATCAAGAATAGAAAAGGAGCTTGTATCGTATCTTCCACAGGAGAACGAATATATCAAGACTCTTGTTGATTCCATGAGATACAGTCTTACAGCAGGCGGAAAAAGGGTGCGTCCGATGCTTGCGATTGAGTTCTCAAAGCTTTGCGGAGGAAATGAAGAATGCGTAATGCCATTTGCATGTGCGCTTGAAATGATACATACATATTCCCTTATACATGATGATCTTCCGTGTATGGACAATGATGATCTCAGGAGAGGAAAGCCGACGAACCATAAAGTATTCGGAGAGGCAGCTGCACTTTTAGGCGGCAATGGACTTCTCACACTTGCTTTTGAAACTGTACTCAGTGAAAAGGCTGTAAAGCTCAACGGCTATGAAAAATGTGTGAGTGCAGGCAGACTTCTTGCAGAATGTGCAGGAGTAAACGGTATGCTCGGAGGACAGATAATCGACCTTGAAAGCGAAAACAAGCAGGTACCTGTTGAGCATCTCAGAGTTATGGATGACAAAAAAACAGGCGCACTCATAAAAGCGGCTTGTCTTTTGGGCTGTATTTCGGCAGGCGCAGACAAAGAGAAGATGAAGGCGGCGGAAGTATATGCCGAAAACATAGGCATAGCGTTTCAGATAGTTGATGATATGCTTGATGTAATATCAGACACGGCAGTACTCGGAAAGCCGATAGGAAGTGACAAGGAAAACAATAAGTCAACGTATGTTTCACTTTTAGGACTTGACGAATGCCGCAGGATAAGCGCAGAACTGACTGACAAGGCTATAGACAGTCTTTCTGTATTTGACGGTGATACATCCGTACTTTCGGAATTTGCAGTATATCTTCGTGACAGGACAAAATAATAATATTATTTAATAATATTGTATCAGCATAACATAAACAATTCCACTTTCCACTTTCCAAATTCCACATTAAAATAAAGGCTTGAATTTTACAGAGTACAAAAAATGCTCCGTAAGTTTCTGATTTTTCGGAACGGAGCATTTATTTTTACGAAATGAGCATTTTACTTGCAATCAATGCTGAAATATTGTATAATTATACAGATAGTTTGTATGATGCAGCTTTTATTTGTAGGCAGCAGATCATTTTATTTATTACGAGGAATTTTATTATGGCTAATGACAGTATTCTC
>JBGVAQ010000562.1:0-6697 GCA_045224775.1 Acutalibacteraceae bacterium
GCCCTATTATCGTTACAGGCTCAGTTCTTCCCTCGTTGCTCATTGTGAGAAGAAGTCCCGGCAGTCCTGAAATATGGTCTGCATGAAAATGCGTTATGCATATCACATCTATCGGCTTGAATTTGTTTCCTGTACATTTACATGCTATCTGTGTACCTTCGCCGCAGTCGATAAGTATAGAATGTCCGTTGTACGTTACAAGGCATGATGACAGCCATCTGTTTTTCAGGGGCATTGTACCGCCCGTTCCCAAAAGTGTTACTTTAAGCATCGGACACCTCTCCGTCCATTATTTCTTTAAGCTCCTGCTTTGTCATTATACAGTTCAAAACAGCAAGCATTGAATTTGAAGTCATGTTTTCGGGCAGAGAAAGCTTTTTTTTCAGCATGTCACGGTTTTCCGCCGCATTCGCACAGCCTGTCAGTCCAAGCTCGAAAAGGTCAGCCTTTGTTATTTCTGACTGAGTTCTTACATTTCCGTTATTAAGCTCACATTCAGCACCCGACCTTGCTATCGCATTCATTATTATCTCATCTGAAATACCCTCAACACCAAGTTTTCCCTCTTTGGATGGCTTATCCTTGCGTTTTTCCTTACCAAGAATATCGGGGATATATGCGTGTTTTATTTTATCGGGAGAAACTGCTCCTTTGAGAAAATTCCTTATAACAAAGCCTGCTCCGTCACTGTCTGTAAGTATGAGTATTCCCCTTGTATCTGCAAGACGCTTTATAAGCTGCTGTTTTTCTTTGTTTTTGAATATCCCGAAACCGTCAGTTGTTATTATAAGTCCGTCAATGAAATTTGAAAGCCTTATTTTATCATACTTTCCCTCAACAATGACTGCCTCCTTTATTTTTATCAACTCTCTCCCTCCCTTACTGCGATAAGAAGTCTTGATATAAGTGTTTCGATAAGAATACGGTTATCTGATGGCGTACTTTTGAGTTTTATATCTGTCTGAAGTATTATATCAAGAAATCTTCTGAGAGTTTTTGTCGTATATCTGCGTGAATTGTTCTGTGCGTTTTTAAGTATGAATTCACGCTTACCATATTTGAAATCAGATGCAACATCCGAAGCTGTCTTTCCGCTCTCAACAGCCGCTCTCATACGATACATGTCTATATATACCGAGCTTAAAACGGAAAGTATTATTTCAGGTCTTTCGTTCTGCTCAAACAAAATGAAAAGCTGCTTGTATGCGCCGTTATAATCGCCCTTTGATATACATTCCGAAAGCGCATATATACGCACCTCCGTATTTTTTACAACAAGCATTTTTATCATTTTTTCATCTATCTCACCGCCGTCTGCATAGGCGATAAGCTTATCAATCTCATTCCTGAGAAGCGTCATATCCGTACCACATGAAGATATTATCTTCGATGCATTTATCCTGTCAAGCCTGCATCCGCCCTTTTCAGCCCATGAAACAAGCTGCTTTTCAAGAGCAATATCACCTCTTTTTTGCAGTTCGGTTGTATTACCGTATTTTTCAGCCAGTGCCGCAAATTTTTTAAACTTTCCGCTTTTTTTATCACCGGTCTTTTTCCCGTCACCCGTATCCTTTGTAAGCATTGTAAAAATAAGTACTGTACTCGGTGAGATATCGGAAAAGAATTTTTCTATAAGCTTTATATCACTGTCGTTCAGCGATTCTGCATTATAGTCCGTAACAACCACACATTTATATTCAGAAAAAACAGGCAGCTGTTCCGAAGCGGAAATTATATCCTCGACAGGCACTGCCGAACCAAGCTTTACAAAATCAAAATCCGACGGCTCTTTTCCTGCCGCCTTTGTACAAAGCTGTTCGGTGTATTTTTTTACAAGATATTTTTCCTCTCCGTATATCAGATAAAGATTTTTAAGCTTTCCCGATGAAAGCTCCTTTTTAAAGTCCTGTTCAGTCAGCTTAGCCAAATGTTTTCCCTCCCGATATCATACTTATCATCATGTATCTTTACTGTGAGATTTCCTCCGTCAAATGCTGCGAGTGTATCATCACTCATAAGTCCGTCATATTTACCCTTATTTTCATTAGAGTCTGAAATAAAAAGTGTTTTATATCTTACTCCGGATATATTTTCAACTTCACCGTTTATTATCAGTATATCACAATTCTTAACCCTGTCCGAAAGCTCTCCGCAGTCAATACCGTCACTGCATATAAGAAAGCTCAGACCTTTTATTTCTGCAAAAACAAAACCGTTTTTGTTATGTACTCCGCTTATTATCTCCATATCATCAAGATGTGTGATACCATAAGAACTGTCTGACGTCCTGAAAACAGTATCGCCGCATTCCTTTATAAGCGAGTGCATATTTTCATACTGCTTTTCCTCGTCATACACCTCAGCAACAGCCGTGTCATATATGCTCATTATATCAGGTGCATAAAGTGCCGTTGACGTTCTGCCGTCAGTTATAAGAAGATATGATATCTCACTGACATTCAGCGCTTCAAGATGCTCTTTCAGCAGATAACTTTGCCCATAACTGCCACCACACGACAAAACAGCCGCCTTATTATCTTTCACAACAACAGCTGTAATGCCGTTTCCCGTATCAAGTACCGAAAGCCTGATGATACCATTATTAACGATATCATTAAAAAGCATGGCAAATACGAATGTAACAAAAACGGAAAGTGCATATATCTTTACAGCGTTTCTGCGCTTTCTTTTTCTTACAAGATAAAGTACAAGAGCCGCAGCAACCGATATTATAAGCCATACAGGAACAAATTCCCTTGCAGTATTTATCTGTGAAAACGGCAGTGAAGAAACGAACTGCGAAACAGCTATTATATAGTTTGTCAGCAGACCGCAAAAGAGTATGAACGGCAATGCAAGAAAGGAAAATATAACGCTGAAATGCAGGATAAGCATTATCATCATTGATATTATCAAAGCTGTCACAGCCGAGGATATAAGCATATTCGTAAAAACAGAATAAACATTTATCTGTCTGAAATAAATGATGCATACAGGCAGTGTGAAAATGTACGCCGAAACTGAAAACGCAAAAACAACCGATATTGATTTAAGGATAGGTGTAAGCCTTATCCATTTCCTGTTTAGTACACGTTCAGCTTTTCCTGTCTGTATCTTATCATACAGATAATTCTTTATTCTGACGTATAAAAGAAGTATGCCGAGTGTAGCCGAAAATGAAAGCAGAAGGCTCACATCTGCGGCAGCATAAGGATTTATAAGAGTTATTATCAGTACCGCAAGGCCGAGTGAATTTATCGGATCGTATCTTCTAAGAACCACTATGCCCAGAAGAAATATTATCTGCATTATCCCTGCCCTTGAAACAGATGGTGTAAATCCGACTGTCATCATATACAGAAACACAAAAACGACCGACAAAAGAGCGGATAAGCGTTTGCGCCTTCCTGTAATAAGCATCATAAGTGTGAACACAAATGATACCATAACGGCTGTATGCATACCTGATACAACGATTATATGTGAAATACCTGCTTTTCTGAAATTTTCGTATATATCATCGGGTATCTCCGCTTTATCTCCTGTCATAAGTGCCGAAAGTACAGATGCCTGCTTTTCGGGAAATAAATATTCTATTTCATCTATAACACTGCACTTTAAAGATGTCAGCCAATATTGAAAGGGTTTTTCATCCTCATGCACTATCTCGGTTTTCGACTTGAAAGGAATATACCCTCTCAGCATTATGCCTTTTGATATATAACCGATATTATCATTACTGCCGAATTCAACGCCCGTGTTTATCGTATCATAAAGAGCTATATCATAGCACTTATCTGATGAAACAAGTATTTTTATGTTACTTAAACACTTACCGTCTTCGGTGCGTATTTCATCGGCTTTAAGTGGATAATAATATTTCCCGAAACTGCTGTAAGGCTTGTCAGTAAGTTTTGCGCTTATCTGTGCTTTCTGTCCGCAGAATTCAGCGGCAGGAAGTACTCTTGTATATGTATATATTCCAAGTATGACAACCGCCGCAAATGCAGACAATGATACAAATACAGGAAACACCATTTTTCTAAGCGGTTTTACTATAAGTGAAACAACAACAGACACAAGAAACAGCACTGCAAGAACATCAAGACCGTTTCTGCCGATATATAAAGCGACCACCAGTGCAGCCAAATATGCAAAACCTGTTACTGCAAGCGGTCGCTTCATCGTTCATCCTCCTGTGCTTTTAACACATTTCTACTTTAAGCTTCTGTCCTCCCAAAAGGTGGAAATGCAGATGGAAAACTGTCTGTCCTGCATCTGCTCCGCAGTTCGATACTACACGGTAGCCGCTTTCGGATACTCCAAGCTCCTTTGCAAGCTTTGCTGCTACCTCATAGATATGAGATATTACTGCACTGTTTGTTTCATCCACTTCATTTATAGAGCTTATATGCTGCTTTGGTATTATAAGAACATGAACGGGTGCCATTGGATTAATGTCATAAAAAGCATATACCGTTTCGTCCTCATACACCTTCTTTGAAGGGATATCTCCGCTGATTATTTTACAGAATATACAATCCATAAAAACAACTCCTTTTATCAATTATTCTGGGCGAGCATTTCCTCAGCATAGTCAAGCGTTGCCCTGGTTATTTCTACTCCCCCTATGATACGTGCCAGCTCATCACGTCTGCCTTCGTGATCCAGCACGGTAACACCTGTGTATGTCTTGCCGTCATTCACCTGTTTCATTATCTTGTAGTGACTGTCGGCAAGTGCCGCTATCTGCGCCTGATGCGTTACACAAAGCACCTGTCTGCTCTTTGATACCTCTTTTAGTTTCAGACCTACTTTCTGTGCCGCACTTCCGCTTATTCCTGTATCAACCTCGTCAAAGATGAGTGTATCTATATCGTCCTTATCCGCAAGTACATTCTTTATCGCAAGCATCATTCTTGAAAGCTCACCGCCCGACGCTATCTTTGCAACAGGCTTCGGCTGTTCTCCGGGGTTGGTGGATATGAGTATCTCTATATCGTCACAGCCGAAATTGTTCAGCTCACATTTATCCTGACGAACAACAAGCTCTACATTCGGCATATCGAGGAATGTCATTTCAGCCTTGACGGATTCGGAAAATTTCACTGCAACATTCCTTCTCTTTACAGAAAGTTCAGCCGCAAGCTCATCGGCTTTTTTATGAGCCTTTTCACACTCATGTACAAGAGCCTCTCTGTTTTCCTCGTATCTTTCAAGATATTCAAGCTCTTTTCTTGCCTTTTCAAGATAGTCAAGCATTTCCTCAATGGTAGAACCATACTTTCTTCCAAGAGTATGTATAAGGTCAAGCCTGTCCTCTATCTCCTCGATATTATCAACTTCGGCATCTGCTGCGTCCCACATATTTATAACTTCATTACAGCAATCCTCTAACTCATAAACGGCATTCTGCAAACGCTGTGTGAGTGATTCGGCATCAGGCAGTACATCGGATATACGGCTCATTGCTTCACACGCAGCATCAAGCATCTGTACTGCACCGTCATTTTCATCTGCTCCGTTAAGATACTCCTTTGCTTCATTGAGTGCCGAGGCTATCTTTTCCTTGTTTTCGATAAGCTTTTTCTGTTCTGTAAGCTCCTCGACCTCGCCGATATACATATCAGCATCCTCTATCTCCTGAACCTGATAGTTAAGAAGATCAATTCGCCTTGCTCTTTCGGCTTCATCTGTCTGCGCCTTGCTGAGTTCAGAACTGAGCTTTTTATAATTTTTATATGCTGAGCGGTAGGCTTCAAGTTCTTCTTCAAGCTCTCCCAATTTGTCGATATAATTTATATGAAGTTCGGGCAACATAAGCTCATAGCTTTCATGCTGACCGTGAATATTTATAAGTCCTGTTCCAATGGCTTTCAGCATGGACACTGTAGCCGGTCTGCCGTTTATACGGCATTTGCCCTTTCCCGAAAGGCTTATTTCACGCTGTATCAGTATTTCGCCGTCCTCATCCTCAAAGCCGTTTTCTTTCAGAACGGAAAGTGATCTTTCGGAAGGTTCCGAAAAGACTGCACTTACAAAGGCATTCTCGCAGCCGTTTCTTATAAGCTCCCTTGAAGTCCTGTTTCCTAAAACGGCGTTTATTGAGTCTATTATTATAGACTTACCTGCGCCTGTTTCACCTGTAAGTACATTGAGTCCGTTTGAAAAATCTATGCTTGTTTTTTCTATGACAGCAATATTTTCTATATAAAGATTTGTTAGCATTTTCTATACCTCACGGTAAAAAATCATTATTTTTTCTTGACATCATTTTTTTGATATCAGCAACGAGTGCGGCAGAAACAGCGTCAGCCCTTGTTGCAACAAAGATTGTATCATCTCCTGCAATAGAACCGAGCACTCCCGCACGTTCTGTCGAATCGAGTGCGGCGCATACAGCCTGAGCCATACCTGTCTGAGTTTTTATTACAACGAGTGAATGTGCATGTTCAACGCTTATAACGGCAGTAGAAAAAAGATAGGAATGGGACTGATGTTCTTCATTTCCGGCTGTTTCGGATGAATATTTATATGAGCCGTTGGAATCAAGAAGCTTTATCAGCCGCATTTCTTTTATATCTCTCGAAACTGTTGCCTGTGTTACGTTAAAGCCGTCATCCTTGAGCATCTGCAAAAGTTCGGACTGTGTTTCTATCTCGTTTTCCTTGATAAGCTCAAGTATCCTTGCCTGTCT
>JBGVAQ010000563.1:0-2445 GCA_045224775.1 Acutalibacteraceae bacterium
TCAGCAGCTTTACTGCTTTCTTTTTTTGATACAGAACTGCTGCTCTCGGTTTCGGATACGCACGATTTTTCTTTTACAGTGCCGGAGCTTTTATTTGAAGAACTACTCTGAGATACCGTGTCTGAGCTCTCCTGACTGACTGTCTGAATTATATCGCTGTTTTCCGATACCATTGCACTGCCTGCAACAGTGTAGGAAATACACAGTGCGGCATAAACGCCTATCAATAATGTAATACTCTTTTTTCTCATAATATATTCACCTCTCGCAGCAGGCTGACAGAAAATAATACTATCAGCAGAATGTAACAGCAGAGCCTGAACCATTTCAGATAATGAGGTATTTCTTTATACATTTTTCCGGCAAGGATACCTGATATGAAAAGCATGAAAAGCATAGGGGGAATTGTGCTTGCTATGGCAAATACCGCTCCGGAAATTGCAGCATAGCCAAGCGGCAGAGATGCTGCATAGCCTGTCATAAGTATGAGCGGTGCACAGGGAGATGCTCCGTAGCTTATTCCCATACCGATAAGAGCCGCATGATTTGATTTTTTATATCCGGACTTTTTTGTATTATCGTCCTTGCAGCCATTGCAGGTCTTACAGCTTTTATGTCCTTTTTGTTCCCGTATCCAGCCGATAAGCAGCCATATTCCCATGAGAAGCATTACGCTGTCGGAAATAAGCCCTGCTTTTATCCCGAATACATATCCGTTTTCATCTATTATATTACTTCCGACAACAGAAGCTATGCAGCAAAGCGTTATTACTGAAATGAACTTTCCCAAAAAGAAATCAAAAAAGCCAATTAGGGACTGCTTCATGTTTTTCATATGTGTTGTCAGATATCCGTACAAAGCTGTACTTATACCCGAACCGCAGCACGTTCCGCAGCCCATTCCGACAGATGCCGCTGCTGTAAGACTTTCTGTAAATACCGTAAAAACCATTGTTTCAACCCCTCTCGCTTGCGATAAGAGCAGCGCCTATAGCGCCATTGAACTGTGGGTACTGAGCAACATATTTTCCTTGATAAGCTGTTTAAGACGGTAAATACGCTGTGAATTGTCGGCGAATGTAGGACAGGGACAGGGGCGAAGTGCCCTGTTTGCAAGTGCTCTTATCATACCGTCAAAGCTGTTGTCGGTAATGACTGCCGGATCCCACAGACCACGCTCTCCCATACAGGTTTCATCACCGGCAACTATACCTCCCATTTCCTCTATCAGAAGCGGTATTTTTATGTTCGGAAAAACTATCGGAGAGCCTGTCAGCAGTATTCTCGGAAGCTTCTTTGAAGTTACTGTTTTCTTTTCGGAGATATTCTTTTTCAGCGAGCTGTTGACACGATGCAGAGCCTTTCCCCATACATCTGCCGGCATATATGCCGAGCTGTTAAGTATAGCCATAGCGTGACTGCCTCTTATAAGATAGGGCATATGTTTTTTAAGTCTTATATACTCATCAATATCATCATCATTTCTTGAGGCGGGAATGTGCATTGTCATAACATCACAGCTGTCGGAAAGCATTCCGGCTATTTTCTTTTTACAGTCACAGGTTATAGGAATGACCATCATCGAGCAGTCTTCGTATATGGGCATAAGTCCTGTCTGCTTAAAGCCTGCAACTGCTTTTACAAGAGGGCAGGCATCTCTCGGAGCAACACTGTCGCCGATTGAAAAAGCTGTATAATTTCCGCTGCAAAGTTTTACTGGAACTGCACCGGCAGCGTATATAAGCTCAGGCGGAGTCATAACACAGTATGTACCTATTGTTTTCTGACCGGACTCTTTTTCGATATGCTGCATATCAACATATATTCGGCTAAGTGTACGATAAAATGTTTCGATACCGTCGGGTGCTCCCGATAGTTCTTTAAGCCGCCGCAGATATTTGGCTGCTGTCTGAGTTTCCTTGTTTATAAAGCGTTTATCCTGTCTTTCTTTCAGTGTTTCTATTTTAAGAGGATCTGTCATTTTTTATCCCTCCCGTTTTCGTCAGGCTCATATCCGGACATGATCGTTTTTCTTGATGATGTATAAAGCTTTATTCCGGCACATGTCATCGAAAGTGCTTTATCCTCCGGACAGCAGCGTATACATTCTCCGCACATTATGCAGTTTGCGGAAGTAACATTGACTTTTTCTCTTTCGGTGTATATCATTTTTATTCCCATAGGACAGGCTTCATAGCATGCACCGCATTCAGTACAGGACTGTGTATCCTTTTTGATGCGGAAAAGTGATATCTTATGAAAGAAACCCATTATTGTTCCGAGCGGACATACCATACAGAATGCTCTTCTCTTGAAGAAACCGCTCATAAGAACAAGTACCATGATAAAACCGCTTACATAAAGGCTTGTGCTTATTCCGGCGAGTATCGGAGATACAGCTACAGCCGGACAGAAGTTACAGAAGTTTCCGCCTGCAAAGCATAG